>NZ_JBEZZF010000033.1:0-60676 GCF_040639055.1 Promicromonospora sp. NPDC023987
GCGGCGAGGGTCAGCAGGGTCGCGAACCAGGCCGCTCCCACGGTGACGAGGAAGCCCGCATCGGCACCCGCCACCTCGACGCGGGCCCCGGCGAGCCACGCCCCGAGGGAGGCTCCGATGCCGATGGACGTACCCACCCACGTCAGGGCCTCGGTGAGCTGGTGCCGACCGACCATGTCCTGCACCAGGCCGTTCCCGGTGATGATGGTGGGCGCCGCTGCCAGCCCGGCCACGAACAGCACGACCGCGAGCGTCCAGAGCGAGCTCGCCAGGAAGTACAGGGACACCCCCGGGCCGAGTGCCGCCATCCCGATCACGAACCGGCGCGCCGCCGGACTGCTGAAGTGCCGGGCACCGTAGGTGAGTCCCGCGAGCATGGAGCCGAGCGCGAAGATCGCGAGCACCACGCCGGCCATCCCCTTGTTGCCCAGCTCCTCGGCGAACGCCACCGTGGCGACCTCCATGGAGCCGAAGATGATGCCCATCGCGACGAAGACGAGCACCATCACCGGCATGCCGGGCGTGAGCACCACCGGGCGGCTGCGCACCTCGGCGTCGGGCACCACGACGGGCGGTTCCGTGGTGCGTTGCACCACGAACAGCAGGCCGCCCACCACGGCCACGATCACGGCGAGGACCAGGGCCGACGAGGGTGCGACCGCCGTCGCGAGCACCGTGGCGAGCACCGGGCCGACGATGTAGACCAGCTCGTCGATCGACGACTCCAGCGAGTACGCGGTGTGCAGACGGCGCGGGTCGTCGAGCGCATGGTTCCAGCGCGCCCGGACCATGGAGCCGTACGAGCCCTGGCTGCCGCCGGCGAGCACGGCGAACGGCCACAGCACCCACTCGGGAGCGCCCAGCACGGCAGCCGTGATGAGTCCGCCCAGGCCGACGGCGGACACGGCGAGTGCGGGCAGCAGCACCGTCCGCTGGCCCCGACGATCCACCCAGCGCGCGATCTGTGGCGCGAGGAAGGCCTGGGCGAGCCCCAGCACCGCAGCCACCCGGCCCGCCATGGCGTAGCTGTCGTAGAGGCCCTGCACCATGAGCACGGCGCCGATGCCGACCATCGACATGGGCAGACGGGCGAGCGATCCGGCCGCGGAGAACCTGAGGGCGCCGGGGGTACGCAGGACTGCCGTGTACGGGTTGGAGCGGGTTGGAGCGGCGGTCTCTGGCACGGCTCGAGTGTCCCACCGGCCACTGACAGAGCTCTTGCTGTTTTGTCGCAGGCGTCGGGCCGGCCATCGAGGGCGGGTGGCGTGCGGCCGCCTCCAGGGCACACGATTGTCGGCATGACCGACGAACCGCAGGTGACAGTGGCCGACAACCCCGAGAAGTCCCGCTTCGAGGTGAGCATCGACGGCACTCTGGCCGGCTTCGCCGCCTACGAGGTCGATTCGGGGACCGTCACCTTCGTGCACACGAGGGTGTTCGAGGAATACGAGGGTCAGGGCCTGGCGGGCCGGCTCGCGAAGGAGTCGCTCGCCATGGTGCGCGCAGCGGGCGGCACCGTCGTGCCCGAGTGCTCCTACATCCGTGCGTACGTGCGGAAGCACGCGCCCGAGTACGACGACCTGCTCCGGGACGACCCTGAGGAGTGAGCCCGCGGGCGCCGGCTACCCCACGTCCGCACCGAGTAGCCGGAGCACGCGGCGGGCGGCGTACAGCCCGCCCAGCCCGTGCACCCCGGGTCCTGGCGGCGTCGACGACGAGCAGAGCAGGACGTTCGGCGCTCCGGTCGCGTAGGGGTCCCGGCACCGCGCGGGGCCGGACACGAGGCGCGGGATCGTGAGCGCGCCGCCGAGGATGTCGCCGTCGACCAGGGCCGCGTTGTGGCCGGACATCCGCGCGGCCGGCACGCAGCGTGCGGCGACGACGACATCCCGGAACCCGGGGGCGAACCGCTCGATCTGGCGGATCACCGCCTCGGTGACGTCCACGTCGGAACCGGCCGGCACGTGGGCGTAGGCCCACAGGGGGCGCAGGCCACCGACCTCCCTGCCGGGATCGCTCACTGCCGGGTCCGAGACCAGGCACACGGGCCGTGCGGCGTGCCGTCCGGCGGCGACGTCACGTTCGGCGGCTGCGGTCTCGGCCCTGGTCCCGCCGACGTGCACGGTCCCGGCGCGTCCGACGTCGGGCACGGTCCAGGGGACCGGACCCGACAGCACGAGGTCCACCTTGGCGGCGGCGTTGCCGTGCCGGAACCCCATGAGCCGACGGCGCACGCGGGTCGGCAGCTCGTCGCCGAGGATCCGCGCGACGACGCCGGGCGCCGTCGCGAAGACGTACGCCCGGGCCGGTGGCAGGTCCGCACGGGTGCGCACGGGATGGCCGGTCACGAGGGTGCCACCGTGCCGCTCCAGGTCACGGACCAGTGCCTCCGTGAGGGCTCCGGAGCCGCCCCGCGGAACGGCCCAGCCGCCCGGGGAGTGTGCGAGGGCAGCGAGCACGAGAGCCACCGCGGCCGCGGGGACCGATGGCAGCGGGGCGATGGCGTGCGTGGCCACACCGGAGAGCAGAGCGGGCGCCACGTCACCACGGAACCTGGCTCCCCACGCCGGTGTGCCCTGCTCCAGCACACCCAGGGCGAGCCGGGTGAGCAGCGGCAGGTCGCGCGGGCGTACCTGGCCCGGCACGCGCCGCAGGTCGCCGAGCCCCAGCTCGGCCAGGCGGTCCCACCGTCGAGCGAGCCCGCCCAGCAGGCGTTCCCATGCCGGACCGTCCGCGCCGAGGCCGGCCATCGTGGCGGAGAGCGACCGGTGGGCGATCCCCGCCCGGCCGCCGGGCAGCGGCTGGGCGTAGGACACGTCGGGCGTCAGCAGCTCCACACCGAGCGACGCCAGGTCCAGCCCGCGAAAGAAGGGCGAGGCGGCCGCCATCGGGTGCACGGCCGAGCAGATGTCGTGGACGACGCCGGGTGCGAGGCCCAGGTCGAGCGTCCGGGCTCCGCCGCCGGCGGTCTCCTGCTCTTCCAGCACGGTGACGGGGACGCCGGCGCGGGCGAGCGTGACCGCCGCCGCCAGCCCGTTGGGCCCGGAACCGACCACGACGACGCCGTCGCTCATCCGTGTGCCACCGGTACGTCCAGGGTGCTCTCCGGCCCGGATCCGGTTGCGGCCCCGGCCCCGGGCCCAGCGCGAGGGCCGGTCCTGGCTGCTCGACGCAGGACGATCCTGTCCCGCACCGCCGCCCACCCGGTCGGTACCCCGGTGGCGAGCGTGACGGCCCACACGGTGAGCCACCACGGTGAGTAGTCGAGCCCCAGGCACACCCAGATGGACAGGTGCATGGCGGTCACGGCACCGGCGAACGCCAGCCGGGTCGGCCGCCAGCACAGGAGGAGCGGTGCGCCGAGCTCCAGGGCCAGCGCACCGCCGGCGAGCAGCTGAGGTAGCACGGGGGTCTCGGCCAGCGCGCGCACGAGCTCGGGGCTCACCGGCGAGGAGTCGGCGCCCTGCAGGAGCACCCATGACATGTTGTCGGAGAACACCCAGGTCAGGCCGCTGTGCCGCAGCTTCTGCAGGCCCGTCAGGAAGTAGACGCAGCCGACCACCGCGAGCGCGGCCCGTGGCGTCCATCCCCACGTGATCGCGCGGGCGGTCCCGTCTCCGTCGCCGGCCATGTCTCCGGCCACGTCGCCGGCGGCAGGCCGGTTCGAGCGGTCCGGTGCGCGCGCGAACAGGACGGGAAAGGTCGCGGTGAGCAGCAGAAGGTCGTTGTGGTGGAACTTTCCCGACGCGCCCCAGAGCCCGGCGAGGACCAGGAGCGAGAGCCACGAGAGAACGAGGCCGGCTCGGGGAGCTCGGCGGATCACCACGAGCGCCACGCCGGCGAGCCCGACGACCTGGATCGCGACGAGCACCGACGGGGACAGCCCCGGCAGCCAGCCCAGGATCCAGAGGTGCGAGGTGAGCTCGGCGGGGCGCTCCGCGACGAGGCTCCAGTCGTGCGCCAGCAGGCGGAGCGCGATGATCAGGGCAAGGGCCACCCGGAGCAGGACCACGGGGCCGGGGCGGCCGGGGGCGACGACGGCGGCGTCGAACCTGCGGCCCAGCCATCCGGCCAGGCTGAGCGTGGCGCGGACGAGGTGGCTCACAGGACCTCGTTCCACACCGTGGTCAGGGCGGTCTCGGTCGTCACGTGCGTGACCGGGTCGACGGCGCGGTCCACCTTGTCGATGCGGACCCGCACCACGTCGGCGCCGTCGATGTTGCAGTCGGCGAACCACGTGCCGAGCATGACGTCCCGGGTCCTGGCGTCGACGTCGGGCAGCCTGGGCACGAACCGCATGGTCTCCCGCAGCACGGGATGATCGACGCAGCTCACCGCCTGCTCCGTGCCGTCGCCGTAGCTCACCACCAGCCGCTGGCTCGAGGTCGCGTCGCTACGGACGGTGCTGAACAGGCGGTAGGCCGAGAACGGCCAGAAGTCGACGCCGACGAGGGCTACCACCAGCAGCAGCGCCGGCGCGCCGTAGGCGACGCCGCGCGCGAGGCGCCGGGCTCGGCTGACCGGGTTCATCATCTGTTCTGTCACGCGCTGTTCACGCGCGACCGTTCGCAAAGGTTGTTGGCAAGGAGGTGTGAAAGTAAGTTCCACAATCTTGACCACACTGCAAACTTCACATCCGAAGCGACATGTGCGAGAGTTTCCCCACGGCGCCGCCCGGTGGCATTGTTCGTCACCTCAGTGTTTCCCGGACCGGCGCCGGCCAACGTAGCAGTTGCCGCAGTACAGCGTACGAACACAACAGAGAGCACCACGGCACCAACCCCCAGCAGCCAGTACCGGAGGTCAAGCACGTGAGGCAGCCCGCCCGCCATGAGGCGACACCCATGCCCGCCTATGCGCGCACCACGTCGCATCCGCCGGCCAAGCTGTCCGGGCTGACCTCGGGGTTCGGTCGCCGCGAGTTCCTCACCATGGCGACGGCGGGCACTGCCGCCGCGGCGATCAGTGTCACCATCGCCGCCCTCGACCCGGCCACCGCGCTCGGCGCACCAGCCATGACGGGCAATGCCACGCCGCAGCCGTCGTCGGCCTCGAACCTCAAGCGCGAGCTGCGGGCCATGTGGATCGCCTCGGTGGTCAACATCGACTGGCCGTCGGCGAGCGGCCTCGACGCCGACACCCAGAAGGCCGAGTTCCTGCACTGGCTCGACGTGGCGGAGGAGAACCGGCTGAACGCGGTGTTCGTGCAGGTGCGGCCGACGGCCGACGCCTTCTACGAGAGCCCGTACGAGCCGTGGTCCCAGTACCTGACCGGCACGCAGGGCCAGGACCCGGGCTACGACCCGCTCGGGTTCATGGTCAAGGAGGCGCACGAGCGCAACATCGAGCTGCACGCCTGGTTCAACCCGTACCGCGTGTCGATGCAGACCGATCCTGGGCAGCTGGTCCCCGACCACCCGGCGCGTCAGCACCCGGACTGGGTGTGGGCCTACGGCGGCAAGCTCTACTTCGACCCGGGCATCCCCGAGGCGGCGGAGCACATCCAGCGGGCGATCCTGCACGCGGTCGAGCACTACGACATCGATGGTGTGCACTTCGACGACTACTTCTACCCGTACCCGGTGGCCGGCCAGGTGCTGCCCGACGCGGGAACCTACGAACGGTACGGCGACGGCTTCGACACGATCGAGGACTGGCGACGCGGGAACGTCGACCGCTTCGTCGAGACGATGAGCGAGCGGATCAAGGAGACCAAGCCCTGGGTGAAGTTCGGGATCAGCCCGTTCGGCATCTGGCGTAACTCCAGCACAGATCCGCTGGGTTCGGACACCGGCGGCTCGGAGTCGTACGACGACCAGTTCGCCGACACCCGCAAGTGGGTGCTCGAGGGCTGGCTCGACTACATCAACCCGCAGATCTACTGGCAGATCGGGCTCGCGGTCGCCGACTACGCGGCCCTGGTCCCGTGGTGGGCGGAGGTCGCGGCGCAGTCCGGCACGCAGCTCTACGTCGGCGAGGCGCTGTACAAGATGACGAGCGGGGTCTTCACCGACCCGGACGAGCTCACCAACCACCTCGACCTGTGCCGAGAGGTCAGCCGCGACGTCGGTCCGATCCACGGCAACGTCTACTACTCCGCGAAGCACATTCCCCTCGACGCGCAGGGTGGCATGTCGAAGGTCGTCGAGGACCACTACCAGTACCCGGCGCTGATGCCGCCGATGCCGCACCTTCCGGCCGATCCCGTGGTCACCCCGGTCCTCGCGAACGCGCGCCGGGTACGTGACGGCGTGCGCCTGCACGTGGCGGACATCGGCACCAGGGCAGGGCGGGCGACGTCGTTCGCCGTGTACCGCGTGCCCGGCGCCGTTGACCTCGTGGACACGAACGACCCGGCGAACCTCGTGGGGACGTTCCGCTCAGCGGGCGGGCGCGTCCAGTCGTGGCTCGATACCTCGGCCGAAGCGGGCACGGACTACACCTACGTCGTCACCGCGCTGGACCGGGTCTGGAACGAGACCGACCCGAGCCAGCCCCGCGCCACCAGGTAGCGCGTCGGGGCAGGCCCTGGGCGGTTCAGCGCTCGACGGGCAGTCCTGCACCCTGCCAGGCGACGATCCCGCCGTCGAGGTTCGTCGCCTCGAAGCCCACCGCGTCGTTGAGCCACTGCGTCGCGCGTGCCGAACGCCCGCCGGAATGGCACATGACCAGGACCTGCGAGTCGGCGTCCAGCTCGCCGTACCGCGTGGGGAGGTCGCTCAGCGGGATGTGCACGGCGCCGGGGGCGTGGCCGGCGTCCCACTCGTCCTGCTCGCGCACGTCCAGCAGGGTGGACCCGTCGGGAACGGGGGAGGTCGGGTCGAGCTCGCTGGGGTGGACCGAGGGGACCTCGGGCAGCATCGGCGGGAACATGTCTCCAGCCTACGACGGCGTGACCCGAGCACCCCTCGAGCACCCCGGGCGCGACGGTCGCGCCTGGAAATCGCGGCGGACGTGCCCGGTACCTGGCAGTATCACCTGCATGGATGCGCGTGCCGGTACCCCCGCCCAGCCCAGCGACCTGATCGACGTCGACCAGGTGGTCGGCGCTTACTACGACCTCTCGCCCGACCCTGACGACCCTGGCCAGCAGGTCGCGTTCGGTACCTCCGGCCACCGCGGGTCGAGCCTCGACCACGCCTTCAACGAGGCCCACATCGTCGCGATCACCGCGGCGATCATCGAGTACCGGCGTGGTCAGGGCACAGACGGCCCGTTGTTCATCGGCCGGGACACGCACGCGCTGTCCCGCCCCGCCTGGCAGACGGCGCTGGAGGTGCTCGCCGCGGCCTCCGTCGACGTCATGGTCGATGCCCGCGACTCCTGGACGCCGACCCCCGCCGTCAGCCAGTCGATCCTGCTGCACAACCAGACACGGTTCGCCGAGGGGACGCCCGGCCTGGCCGCATCCGGCGCCGGGCTGGCGGACGGGATCGTCGTGACGCCCTCGCACAACCCGCCGCGCGACGGCGGGTTCAAGTACAACCCACCGCACGGCGGCCCTGCCGACTCCGCCGCGACCGGGTGGATCGCCGACCGGGCCAACGAGATCCTGCGCACCGGCGTCGGGCAGGTGAAGCGGGTGTCCCTGGACACCGCGCTGGGCGCCGAGCGGACGCACCGCCACGACTTCCTGTCCTCCTATGTGGACGACCTCGCAAACGTGCTGGACCTTGAGATCATCCGCGCGTCAGGAGTGCGGATCGGCGCCGACCCCCTGGGCGGGGCGTCGGTCGAGTACTGGGGTGAGATCGCCGACCGGTACGACCTCGACCTCACCGTGGTGAACCCGCGGGTCGACCCGCGGTGGGCGTTCATGACGCTCGACTGGGACGGCAAGATCCGCATGGACTGCAGCTCGCCGTACGCGATGGCGTCGCTGGTGCAGCGGATGACGGGTGGCGTGGACGGCTCGACCGGGCAGGCGCCCTTCGACATCGCGACGGGCAACGACGCCGACTCGGACCGGCACGGCATCGTCACGGCCGATGGCCTCATGAACCCCAACCACTTCCTCGCGGTGGCCATCGAGTACCTGTACGGCGGGAACCGGCCGAGCTGGCCCACCGGTGCCGCGATCGGCAAGACGCTCGTGTCGTCAGCCCTCATCGACCGGGTGGCCGGGGGACTGGACCGGCGCCTCCTTGAGGTGCCGGTCGGCTTCAAGTGGTTCGTCCCTGGCCTACTGTCCGGCGAGGTCGGGTTCGGCGGGGAGGAGTCGGCGGGCGCGTCGTTCCTGCGCAAGGACGGCCGTGTCTGGTCGACGGACAAGGACGGGATCCTGCTGGCGCTCCTCGCCTCCGAGATCACGGCGACCACGGGCAGCACGCCGTCCGAGCACCACGCCTCGCAGGTCGAGCGCTACGGGGAGAGCTGGTACGCCCGGGTCGACGCGGCGGCCACCCGGGAGCAGAAGGCCCGGCTCGGCGCGCTGTCACCGTCGGACGTCACGTCGACCACGCTCGCCGGGCAGGAGATCACGGCCAAGCTCACCGAGGCTCCCGGCAACGGTGCGAAGATCGGCGGCCTCAAGGTCACGACGGCGGACGCGTGGTTCGCCGCGCGGCCGAGCGGCACCGAGGACGTCTACAAGATCTACGCGGAGTCGTTCGTGTCCGCCGAGCACCTCACCGAGGTCCAGGAGGCGGCGAAGGCACTGGTCGACGAGGCCCTCGCCTAAACGTTTCGCGGGCTTCCGAGGCAGCGGCGTTCTCCATAGCGTCACGCGGGTACACCCCGGCCGGCCCGGCCGGGGTGAACCCGACTGAACGGAGAGCGCCATGCCTCGCGTACGACGTCGTACCCGGACGGCGGCCCTGGCCGCAGCCCTCGCACTCATGACCGCCGGCGCCGTCGCGGTGCCGCAGACCGCCACAGCAGGCGTGACCAGCCTGAGCGTGCCGGAACCCGCCGCGTCCGACCTCTACGTGGACCCCACCACGCAGGCGTACGCGGCGTGGGAAGCGGCGAGCGGCCAGGACAAGGAGCTGCTCGCGAAGATCGCGCTGACCCCGCAGGCGTACTGGGTGGGCGACTGGGCCGACGCCGACCAGACCCGCCAGCAGGTCGCCGACTACACGGGCCGAGCCGCGGCGGCGGGGCAGACCGGCATCCTGACCGTGTACGCCATCCCCGGTCGCGACTGCGGCAACCACTCAGGGGGCGGCGTGCCGGAGAGCGAGTACGCACGGTGGGTCGACACGGTGGCGACCGGCATCGAGGGCAACCCGACAGTGATCCTCGAGCCCGACGCCCTGGCTCAGCTCGGCGACTGCGACGGCCAGGGCGACCGCGTCGGATACCTGCGCTACGCGGCGGCCGCCCTGACCGACGCCGGGGCGCGCGTCTACATCGACGCCGGGCACTCGGGGTGGCTGAGCGCGAGCGAGGCCGCGCGACGGCTGCAGCTCATCGGGTTCACGGACGCCGTCGGGTTCGCGCTCAACACCTCGAACTACCAGACGACAGCGGACACCCAGGCGTACGCCGAACAGGTGTCGGCACAGGTGGGTGGGCGACCGTACGTGATCGACACGTCGCGGAACGGCAACGGCTCCAACGGGGAATGGTGCAACCCGCGCGGCCGCGCGCTGGGCGAGCAGCCGCGGCTCGTCGCCGACGCGACGTCGCTCGACGCGCTGCTGTGGGTCAAGCTCCCGGGCGAGTCGGACGGCGCGTGCAACGGCGGCCCCGCGGCCGGCCAGTGGTGGCAGGAGATCGCCCTGGAGCTGGCGGCCAACGCGAGCTGGTGACGAGCGGGGACAGGATCAGTCGGCGGTCGTCACCAGGAGGTTGACGAGCTCGCTCAGGACGGCGGTGTCGGGTGCGGCATCGCCGTCCTCAGCCGTCGGGCGTGCGACCACGGCGGCACGGGCGGACGACTCGTAGATGCTGAGCAGGAGATCGACCGCCGTCCGCTGGTCGACGGTGAACCGCAGGCCCAGGTCCGCGAGGATCCGCTCGATAGCGGCCCCGACCTCGGTACGGAGCATCTCCTCCTGCGCCAGGAACGGCCGGCCGACGGCCGGGTCGCGCATCGCGAGCAGCTCCAGCTCCGCGCGCATCAGCGACCACTGCCGCGCGTCCCCAGGGTCGGTCACCACCACCGAGAGGATGGTGCGGATCGCGTCCTGGTCCACGCAGCCGCCCCGGACGATGTCCGGCTCCAGCTCCTTGCCGATGGACTCCAGCGAGGCGAGCTGTTGACGCATCGCACGTTCGGCGAGCGCGAGGAACAGCTCCTCCTTGCTGCTGAAGTTCGAGTAGAAGGCGCCACGGGTGAACCCGGCGGCCTCGCAGACCGCCTCGATGGACGCGCCACGGATGCCGTGGTGCGCGAAGACGGTGAAGGCAGCGTCGAGCAGGCGCTCGCGGGTTCGTTCGCGTCGGGGGGTCAGCGCCGCGGCGAGCGCACGTTCGACGGAGGACCCGGAGCCGACGTCGGTGGCGTGCTCAGAGGTCACGGCAACTCCTTGGTGTGTCAAGGGGCCAGTCTATCCATACGTCCGTGTATTGGATGCACTGATGTATCGGATACAGTGGTGCATCGAACGTCCCCTGTCGTACCCCGCCTCGTCCAGGAGTGTGCGTGTCCTCCGTTCTCTACTCGCTCGGCCGCTGGGCCGTCCGTGCCCGCCGGCTCGTCGTGGCCGTCTGGGTCGTGGCGCTCGTCCTCGTGGGCGGCGCGGCCGGCCTGCTGCAGCAAGGTCTCGACAACCAGGTGGCCATCCCCGGCACCGAGTCCCAGGAGGCGCTCGACCGACTCGCGGCGACGTTCCCTGAGGTCAGCGGAGCCTCGGCGCAGGTGATCGTGGTGGCTCCCGAAGGCGGGTCCATCGAGGACGAGCCCGTGCGCTCGGCCATCACCGACGGCGTCGAGGCGATCGGCGACGTCTCGCAGGTCGCCGCCGTCACGTCGCCGTTCGAGGAACAGATGCCGGCATCGGTGTCCGACGACGAGCGCGCCACGCTGCTGACGATCCAGCTCGACGGTGACCAGGGCTCCATCACCGAGGAGACCAAGGACGCGCTGGGGGTCGAGGCCGCCGCCCTCGCGGAGGCCCTGCCCGAGGGCGCCGAGGCGCACCTGGGTGGTCAGCTCTTCTCGTCGAAGTTCCCCGAGATGACGCTCACCGAGGGGGTCGGTCTGCTGGTCGCGCTCGTGGTGCTGGTCCTGACGCTCGGCTCGCTCGTGGCCGCGGGGCTGCCCCTGATCAACGCGCTGCTCGGCGTCGGGGCCTCGATGGGGCTGCTGTTCGCCGCCACGGCGCTCGGCCCGATCAACTCGACGACGCCGATGCTGGCGGTGATGCTAGGCCTGGCGGTCGGTATCGACTACGCCTTGTTCATCGTGTCCAGGCACCGGGAGCAGCTCGGCACCGGGCTCGCCGTGCACGAGTCGATCGCACGCGCCACAGCGACTGCAGGTTCCGCCGTCGTGTTCGCGGGCCTCACCGTGATGATCGCGCTCGTCGGCCTGGGCGTGGCGGGCATCCCCTTCCTCACCATCATGGGTGTCGCGGCGGCGGTGACGGTGGGCATCACCGTGCTCGTCTCGCTCACGCTGCTGCCTGCGCTGCTCGGGTTCGCGGGGGAGCGGCTGCGGCCCAAGCCGTCGCGACGGGCCCGCCGTGCCGCGGTCAAGGAGGCCGAGGCCGCCGACGCCGCCGCGGCCGCCGACCCCGAGACGACTCGGCGAAACGCCCCCTCCGTCGCCTCGCCGGAGCCGAAGCCCAACCGGTTCTTCGCCGGCTGGGTGCGTACGGTGACGAAGATCCCTGCGCTGACCGTGGTGCTGGTCATCGCCGCGATGGGTGCGCTCAGCTACCCGGCGCTGGACCTGCGGCTCGCGCTCCCGGACGCGGGCGTGATGGAGGAGGACGACCCGGCACGCGTCACGTACGACCTTGTCTCGGAGCACTTCGGTGACGGCTTCAACGGCCCGCTGATCGTCACCGGATCCATCGTGACGAGCACCGACCCGGTGACGCTCATGGACCAGATCGGCGACGAGATCGCCGACCTGCCGGGTGTGGCCGACGTGCCGCTCGCGACGCCGAACCAGTCCGCTGACACCGGCATCATCCAGGTGGTTCCCGAGGGCGGCCCGACGTCCGCCCAGACGGAGGACCTGGTTCGCGAGATCCGGGCCCAGCACGACTACTTCCTCGACGAGTACGGAGTGGACCTGTCCGTCACCGGCTTCACGGCCGTCGGCATCGACGTGTCGGACAAGCTCGGCGACGCGCTGCTGCCGTTCGCCCTCGTCGTCGTGGGCCTGTCGCTGATCCTGCTGACGATGGTGTTCCGCTCGATCGCTGTCCCGATCAAGGCGACGGTCGGCTACCTGCTCTCCGTCGGCGCGGCGTTCGGTGTGGTCTCGCTCGTGTTCGAGCACGGCGTCTTCGCGGAGGCGCTCAACGTCACCCGCACCGGCCCGGTCATCAGCTTCATGCCGATCGTGCTCATGGGCATCCTCTTCGGGCTGGCGATGGACTACGAGGTCTTCCTCGTGTCCCGCATGCGCGAGGACTACGTGCACGGCGGCAGCGCCAAGCATGCGATCACCAGCGGGTTCCAGGGCTCGGCCAAGGTCGTGACCGCCGCGGCGATCATCATGATCGCGGTCTTCGTGGCGTTCGTCCCGCACGGCGACATGAACCTCAAACCGATCGCGCTCGGCCTGGCCGTCGGTGTGGCCGTGGACGCGTTCATCGTGCGCATGGTCTTCGTCCCGGCGGTGCTCGCCCTGCTGGGCGAGAAGGCCTGGTACATGCCGAAGTGGCTCGACCGGGTGCTGCCGTCGTTCGACGTCGAGGGCGAGGGCCTGGCCCGCGAGCTGTCGCTCAGGGACTGGCCGGAGCCCGGTGCGACCGATGCCGTGGCCACCGGCGACCTCGAGGTCCGGGGACGGACCGGCGTGGTCGTCGGCCCGGTGAGCGTGCGGGTGCCCGACGGCGGCGCGCTGCTCGTCCGTGGTGACGCCACCGCGCCGGTCAGCGCGTTCCTGCTGGCCGTCGCCGGCCGGCTCGACCTCACGGGCGGAGTCGCGAAGACCGCCGGGCTGGTGCTGCCCGAGCGCGCGTCGTCCGTGCGGCACCGGGCGGCGGTCGTCGACTCGGCGGCCGAGGGAGGACATCCCGCAGAGGCGGTCCGCCGGGCGCTGCGCGACAAGCCGGCCGTGCTCGTGGTGGACGCCACCGAGACGGTGGGGGACCTCGCGGCGCGCGGGGAGCTGGCGCAGGCCATCTCCGACGCGCAGCGCACCGGGATCGCGGTGCTGCTCGGCTCGACGGGCTTCGCGGCGACCGACCTCGCGCCGTCCGGCACGCCGGTGCTGGACGTCAGCCCGGGTGCCCGCACCGAACCCCGCAGTACAGAACCTGACCAGCTAGCAGACGTGACCGAGCAGGAGGTGCGGGCATGAGCACCGCAACGAGATGGCTGCGGCCCGAGCCGTTCCGCAACCCGTGGCGCGCCGTGGCAGTGGCGCTCCTTCCGCTGATGATCCTAGGACTGCTGATCTCGGCCCTCTGGAACCCGCAGGACCGGCTCGACACCGTCAAGGCGGCGATCGTCAACCTGGACGAGCCCGTCGAGGTCGAGGGCCAGACGGTCCCGCTGGGTCGGCAGCTCGCCGCAGGTCTGGTGAGCGGTGGCGAGACGGCGGACGCAGCGGCCGGTGAAGCGGCGGCGGTCCCGGCCTCCGACGCGAGCTACGACTGGGAGATCGCCGACGCGTCGAGTGCGGCCGACGGACTCGCCGACGGCACCTACGCCGCCGTCGTCACCATCCCGGAGGGCTTCTCCGCCGCTGCGACGTCGTTCGGCGGCGATGACCCGGCGGAAGCCCGTCAGGCCACGATCGATGTCGCGACGCCGGCCAACGGCCGCGTGCTCGACGACGCCCTCGCGCAGGTGGTGGCGCAGACCGCTACCGGAGTGCTGGGCAGCACCCTGACCGAGACCTACGTGGACAACGTCCTCGTCGGCTTCTCCACTCTCTCGGAGGAGCTGGGCAAGGCCGCCGACGGCGCGGACCAGCTCGCCGACGGGGCGACGGAGGCAGGCGAGGGTGCCGAGGAGCTGGCCGACGGGGCCCACCAGACCTCTGCCGGCGTGGCCGGTCTGGGCGACGGCGTGTCGAGTCTCGCCGGCGGTGCCGGCGAATGGGCTTCCGGTGCGGGCGAGTGGGCTGCGGGTGCTGACCAGGCCGCAGCAGGCGTCGACCGGCTCGCCGACGGAGCGGGGCAGTCGGCAGCGGGCGCCGCCGACCTGGCGTCGGGCGCTGATGAGCTCGCGACCGGCACGGCGGGCGTCGCCGACGGCGTGAAGGGCCTGGCAGGCGGTCTCGCGGAGACTTCGGCCTCGCTGCAAGGCACATCCGGGGCCCCGGGACCCGCGGCGGCCGCGACGCAGCTCGCGACGGGTGCCACGGGTGTCTCGGGGGGCGTGGCCGAGCTGGTCGACGGTCTTGAGAAGGCGTGCGCCGTCCCCGCGGTCGATCCCCGCCTCATCGCGCTGTGTGAACAGCTACCCGAGCTCAAGAAGCTTGACGCAGGCGCCAAGCAGGTCGCCGAAGGTGCCGCCGGCCTCGCCGGCACTCCCGGCAAGAAGCCCACGGGTCTCTACGAGCTCCAGGCCGGGATCGCTGGTCTCTCCCAGGGTGCGAACGAGCTTTCGGTGGGCGCGGAGCAGGTGTCCGGCGGTGCTTCCGCTCTGGCCGACGGAGCACACCAGCTCTCGGACGGGCTCACAGAACTACAAACCGGTGCCGACCAAGCTGCCGCGGGCGTGTCCGAGCTGTCTACCGGCGCACGCGAGCTCTCCGGCGGAGCCGGCGGCATCGCGTCCGGTGCCACCGAGATTGCCAGCGGCGTCGGTGAGCTGGAGACCGGCACCAGCCAGATCGCGACCGGCGTGGACGGCCTGGCCGACGGCGTCGGCGAGCTGGCCGGCGGTGCGGAAGACCTCTCGGACGGCCTGGGGCAGGCCACCGAGGAGATCCCGTCGTACACGGAGCAGGAGCGCAAGTCGCTTGCTTCCGTGGTGGCCGACCCGGTCGCCACCGATGGTGCGGTCACCGACCTGGACACCGGTGCGACGGGCCCGATGTTCGCGGTCCTGGCGCTCTGGCTCGGTGCGCTCGCCCTGATGATCGTGTTCACTCCCGTCCCGCTGCACGCCCGCGGTTCGACCAGGGGAGCCCTGCGGCTCACGCTCGAGACGCTCGCGATCCCCGCGGCGGTCGGTCTGGTCACCGGCCTCGGGACCGGTGCGGTGCTGGCCGGTATCGAAGACCTCGACCTCGGCGGATGGATCGCGACCATGGGCTTCGGAGCGCTGGTCTCGGTCGCCTTCGTGGCGGTCAACCAGGCGCTGGCCGCCGCGTTCGGCCATGTCGGCCGCGGGATCAGCCTGCTGATCGCGGTGCTCGTCATCGCGACGGGCGTGGTGTCGACCGTGCCGGCCCTGCTCGAGGGCCTCGCGGCGTTCCTGCCGGTCGGCGCGGGCCTCGACGGCCTCGTGGGGCTCATCGAGCCGGGCGTCGGCGGAGTAGGGACCGCCGTCGCAGCGGTCGCCCTGTGGGGTGCCGCAGGAGTCGCCGTGACGACGGCCATGGTGGCGCGACGGCGCACGGTCCGGGTCCAGGAGCTGCTCCGGACGGCCTGACCCGCTCTGCGGTCCGAGGCGCGGATGAGATCGGCCCGTTGCCCTGAGATCGGTCCATCAGGAGACCGATCTCGGGGCAACGGGCCGAAGTCGTTGGGCCCGTCCCGCCGTCGGGCCGGGCCCTCGTCACCTCACCGGCGTCAGACCCGGCGCAGGCGGCCCGCCGTGTCCGGCCACGGGACGTGCACCCGCTTCGTCGGTGACAGCGCCTTGGACAGGAACGCGTCGCGCAGCACGATCCCGTCCGGCGAGAGCTCGATGACCGTGAGCTCAGGACCCTCGCCGTCGAGTACCCAGTGCTCCGCCAGCTCGCGCAGCCCACGATCGAGCACCAGCTCCTCGGCCGCGTGATAGTCGTGCGCGTCACCGACGGCGTCACCGACGGCATGGCCGAGGCGGTTGCGCGGGATCACGTCGGCGTAGTCGGCGGTCAGCGGTTCGAGGTAGCCAACGGTCTCGCCGTCCTCCCGCGTGACGGCGAGCCAGGTGTCGATGGGGGCGGTCTCCGGCGTCGTCATGGCCTGACCATAGGGCTGACCGCCGCTGGGAGGCCTCCTGTTTTGACCATGTACCTGCTGCCAGGTCGGGCCGGAGACTGGCAGCAGATGCATGGTCGGCAGAGTCAGACGAAGTACGCCGGCACGTCGACGGCGCCGCCTTCGTCGGCGAACTCCGCGTGGACGGCGGCGCGCAGGTCGGCGTCGTACAGGTAGTCCAGGGCCGTCGACGCGAGCCCGGCCGCACTGTCGACCGCGGCGGCAACGGCCGCCGGGGTCGCCGCTGCCTCCGCGAACTCGGCAGTGTGCAGCGCGACGTCCGGCTCCGAGACTCGTACGAGCGGGTGGATACCGGGGATGCGGAACGAGAAGTTGCCGAAGTCGGTGGATGCCGCGAGCGTCTCCGACAGCACACCGGCCGGCAGCGGGTCGCGGCCACGACGGCGCTGGGCCGCCACCCAGCGGTCGGTGAGCACCCGGTTGCCGCGCACCGGCAGGCTCGGGTGGGCGCCGTCGTCCCAGGCGATCTCGACGTCGGTGCCGGTCATGCGGGCAGCACCGTGCGCGATGTCGTCGAGGCGGCGTGACAGGTCACGCAGGGTGTCCACGTACTTGGAGCGCGCGTACAGGTGGACGACGGCCCGCTCGGTGATGATGCTCGGCCGCGTGCCGCCCTCGGCGATCGTCGCGTGCACCCGGTCCACCGGCGGCATCTGCTGCCGCAGCAGGCCGATGCCCTGGTAGGCCAGGCTGGCGGCGTCGAGCGCGTTGCGGCCCATGTACGGCTGGGCCGAGGCATGCGCGGGGCGCCCGGTGAACGTCCAGGTAAGGAGTCGTCGGCCGAGCCAGACCTGGTCGGCGACGTCGAGCCCGTACGGGTGCACCATGATGGCGGCGTCGATGCCGTCGAGCGCCCCGTTGCGGGCGAGGACCTCCTTGCCGCTGTGTCCCTCCTCGGCGGGCGTGCCGAGCAGCACGACGCGGCCCGCCGGGGCGTCGGCGGAGGCCATGACCTCGCGCAGGGCGAGAAAGGCGCCGACCCCCGACGCCGCGATGACGTTGTGGCCGCAGGCGTGCCCGATGCCGGGCAGCGCGTCGTACTCGGCGCAGACGGCGATGGTGGGACCTGCAGGGTCGCCCGCGTCGGCCCGGAACGCCGTCGGCACTCCGTGGACGCCGACCTCCGCCTCGGCGCCGTGCCGGGCCAGCACCTCGACCAGCGTCGCCACGCTGCGGTGCTCCTCGAAGGCCGGCTCGGGGTGCTCGTGCAGCCGCCGGACGATCTCCGCGAGCTCCGGCTCGAGCCGCCCGGCCGCCTGCTCGACGGCGGCGACCACGGCGGCGGGCGCACCTCCGTGGGACGGAGGCGTCCCAGGGCGGCCGACGGCGCCGGGCCCGCCCGTCGAGGCCGCGCCGGCCAGCGCCTCTCGCCGCCCGGCGGTCTCGGCGACGAGGTGGTCGAGATACGCGGTGCTCGGCGGGGTGGTGCGGCTCATGCGGTCCATCGTAGGGACGTCGTGCGGAGTCAGGCCTCCAGGTAGTCCTTCACCAGCTGCTCGGCCAGCCCCGTGTACGTGGCGGGGGTCAGCGCGGCGAGGCGGGCGGCGACGTCGTCGGGCAGGCCGAGGCCCGCGACGAACTCGCGCATCCGTGCGCCGTCCACGCGCTGGCCGCGTGTGAGGTCCTTGAGGCGCTCGTACGGGTTCTCCATGCCGGGCACACCCGCGACCGAAGCCGCGCGCATCGCGGACTGGACGGGCTCGCCCAGCACCTCCCAGTTGGCGTCGAGGTCCTCGCGCAGCAGCGTCTCGTTCACGGCGAGCCGGTCCAGGCCACGCGCCACGTTGTCGATCGCGAGCAGGCTGTGCCCGAATGCCGGGCCGATGTTCCGCTGCGTCGTCGAGTCGGTGAGGTCGCGCTGCAGGCGGCTCGTCACGAGCGTCGCCGAGAGAGTATCCAGGAGCGAGCACGAGATCTCGAGGTTGGCCTCGGCGTTCTCGAACCGGATCGGGTTCACCTTGTGCGGCATCGTGGACGAGCCGGTGGCGCCCGCCACCGGGATCTGCTTGAAGAAGCCGAGCGAGATGTAGGTCCACACGTCGGTCGCGAGGTTGTGCAGGATCCGGTTGAAGCGGGCGACGTCGGCGTAGACCTCCGCCTGCCAGTCGTGCGACTCGATCTGCGTGGTCAGCGGATTCCAGTCCAGGCCGAGACCCTCGACGAACGCCTTCGACACGGCGGGCCAGTCCGTCGACGGGACGGCGACCGTGTGCGCGCCGTAGGTGCCGGTGGCACCGTTCAGCTTGCCCAGGAACTCGGCGCCCTCGATACGCCGCAGCTGACGGCGCAGGCGGTGCGCGAGCACGGCGAGCTCCTTGCCCAGCGTGGTCGGCGTCGCTGGCTGCCCGTGCGTGCGGCTCAGCAGCGGCGCCGCCGCGTGCTCGCGCGCCATGTCCGCGAGCTGGTCGACGACGGCGGTCGCGGCCGGGAGCCATGCGTCCCGGACCGCGCCCCGGACCATCAGCGCGTACGACAGGTTGTTGATGTCCTCGCTGGTGCAGGCGAAGTGCACCAGCTCGCTCGCGGCAGGCAGGCTGGTCTCGCCGAGCACCTCGGACGCCGCGGCGATACGACGCTTGATGAAGTACTCGACCGCCTTGACGTCGTGCACCGTCTCGCGCTCGATCTCGGCCAGCTCGGCGATCTCGTTCGCGCCGAACGTCGCGGGGATCGCGCGGAGGTAGTCGATCTCCCGCGACGACAGCGTCGGGGCGCCGGGGACCACGGGCGACGGGTCGCCGGACGTGCCGTTGCACAGCGTGATGAGCCACTCCACCTCGACGTGGATGCGCTCGCGGTTCAGCGCTGCCTCGCTCAGGTGGTCCACGAGCGGGGCGACCGCCTTGCGGTACCGGCCGTCGAGCGGCCCGAGCGCGATGGCCGGGCTCACCTCCGCCAACGTGACGCGGGTGACGGGGCTGGCAGGGCTGGCGGCGGGCGCGGTCGTCTCAGGCACGTGCTCCATTCTCCCACGACGGGCTCGCCACCCGCCGACGAGCGCGGGACCGCCTGGTCGGGGCCTGCGGAGCGCCGGGAAAGGAACCGTTGTCATATGATACATGTTACGTTACGCTCGTTCCCGTCATGGTGTTAGCGCTCACATTCATGGGAGGAACAACAGATGGCAGATCACAATGGCGTGGTCCGGCTCGCGCGCCGAGGACCACTCGTCGTAGGGGCAGCTTTCGTATCGGTGGCGTCGGTGGCGTCGGTGGCGTCCTTGGCGTTCTCGGCGGATGGCCAGGTCGCCGCGCCGGATACCGAGGACAGCGCGGGTGGGCTCGAGCGCCCGTTCGCCATGCCGGGTTACACGGAGCGTGACGACAACGGCGCGCTGTTCGTCGGCGAGGGGGAGAGCAGGTTCACCATGCGGGTGAACCTGCTGACGAGCGGCAACCGCCTCATCCGGGAGAACCAGGGGCTGGTCCCGTACGTCGCGGACGTCGGCCCGGCGACCGTCGACGGTTCGTACTACGAGGTCCAGGTCGGCAGCGACGACCGGAAGATCACCCCCGAGCAGCTCGGGGCCCTGCGGGAGATCCTCGACCACCCCGACGACTGGTCCGCCGACCAGGTGGCCGAGGCGCGCGAGCTGCTCCCGGTGATGGAGGCGCGCTACGAACAGACGCAGCGCGACAAGCAGACGATCCGGATCCGGTTTGCGCGGACGGCGCCCAACGTCCTGGTGGGTGCTGTGACGGCGTCGGCCGACGACACGACGGTCTTCCTCGAGGCCGCCCCGCCCTGGGACGAGCCGGGGACCTACCAGGTCACCGACCAGGGGATCCGCGCCAGCGGCGCCGGAGTGGAGGACCCGGAGGAGACCGGTCACTTCGCGCTCACTCCGACGGCGCGCCCGGACAGCGGCGCGTCGTACGCGTCGGAGGAAGACCTGGTCGCGGCGATGGAAGGTGAGCAGGGAGCACCCGGCCAGGCGGCCGCTGCCCTGCGCTACACGCTGGACGCGAACGAGACCATCACGTTCACCTCGACCGTGTCCGGAGCTCCGGTGGAGACCGCCGGGACCGCGAAGACCGGTGAGCGCGAGATCCTCGCGATCCTCGACCGCGCGGAGGCGCGCGCGGACGTGGGCACGCTCAGCGGTGCGGGACCGGCGGGCAGAGCGGCGACGGTGATGCGCTCCGCCATCGCCCTCAACGCCAACTACGACGAGACGTTCCAGCGGAGCTTCCTCGTCTGGGGCTGGGGTCGTGGTGGCGCCGAGAACGACACCATCTTCACCGGCTGGGACTCGGCGTGGGACGCCATCATCGCGCTCACGGTCGATCCTGGGCTGGCCCGTGAGCACGAGCGAGACCTGTTCGACGTCGGCGGGCCCCGCTACGACCAGCTCCACTCCGGACCGATGCACGCGTACGCGGTCAAGCGGATCCATGCGGCGACCGGGGACCGGGAGCTCGTCGAGCAGGCCTATCCCGCCCTGGTGGACTTCTTCGACAAGCTGCCCGAGTGGGACGTGAACGGTGACGGGCTCCTCGAAGCTCCGTACGACGCCGACGCGAGCAAGGTCGGGAACCACCTCGGGCTCGACGACCTACCGGTCTACCAGGCCGCCAACCGCATCCCGAAGGACCGCGGGAGCGGCGACGAGCGTGACAACACCGACCTCACCGACGTCGCGCTGACGTCCTACTACGCGCTGATGGCGGAATCGCTGGCCGAGCTCGCCGACGTGCTCGACCGGCCTGCGGACGAAGAGCGCTTCCGCGCGGTCTTCGGCACGGTGAAGGAAGCCGTCAACGAGAGGCTGTGGAACGACGAGGAGAGCATGTACCTCGACCGGCACCTCGACGGGACCTGGGGCAAGGTCGTCACGCCCACGGTCTTCTACCCGCTCTTCGGCGGAGTGGCGACGCCGGAGCGGGCCCAGCGGACCGTCGACGAGAACCTGCTCGACCCGGAGAAGTTCGGCGGCGAGTACGGCATACCGAGCATCAGCCGGTCCGACCCCGAGTACTGCGCGAACGGCCTGGACCAGCCGAACGACTCCGAGCACTACCGGTACTACCTCGCGTGGGGCGACGAGAACTCCTGCGAGCAGTGGCGTGGTGCCGTGTGGCCGCCGATGAACGCGACCGTGTACGACGGCGTCAAGCGGTACGGGCTCGACGCGGCGGCAGGCGAGCTCGCGTCGAAGAGCACGCGGATGTGGCTCGACAGCTGGGACAAGAACAGCTGGTTCCCCGAGTACTTCGACCCCGAGCCGGGCCAGGCGATCAGCGCGTCGGCGGTCGACAGCGCGTGGCGCTACTACACCTGGTCGAACGTGATGCCGCTGATGGCGGTGCACGAGCTCGTCGCGGAGGACCCGTGGGGCGAGCCCGGCTCGGTCACGTTCGGGTCGTGGGACCTGGAGGGCCGGAACGCCGTCGATGACGTCCGCGTGCACGGGCACCGGTACGCCGCGACGGTCAGCCCCGAGCGCACCGAGCTGCGACAGGACGGCCGCAGGGTGTTCCAGGCCGTCGGCGGCCGGGTCGTGGTGCGTGACTTCACGTGGTCCGCCGACGGCGCCTGCTTCGAGATCAACGCCGAGGACCAGGTTCGGCTCCAGGTCTTCCCGGAGCGGGGCGCCGCGCACCGGGCCACCGTCGAGGCCGGTCGCACCGAGATGTGCCTGTAGCAGGTACCGGCGCCCTGCCCTTGACCACGGTCCGGGGCAGGGCGCCGGCCCACCGGCCGTGCGCGTGCCTCCGTCGCGCGAACGGCCCTCCCGACCACGTTCAGCGGGCCCGAGCCCGACCACACCTCCGATCTTCGGCCACTTGTGAACAGGTGGCCCGGCCGGCCCGACGCGAGCCCCCGGCCGCTCCGTAACGTCTGCGGAAGAGCCGACCGGCTCGGTGCACGTGGAGGCAGGGAGTGTCGATGTACGGAGCGCGTCCATGAACGACGGGTGGTCACCCGTGCCGGGCCACGACAGGTGGGGAGCCGGCCCGACGTCGGCGCTCGCCGAGGCGGTCGGGCTGGTGGAGCGAGCGATCGACGGGCTGCGGGCGTCCGGTGACGTCGAGTGGGAGGCCCGTGCGGCGGCGCTGTACCGCGCAGCGGTCGCCGAGACGCTGCAGGCACTCGTCCGGGACCGAGAGCTGCTCGACGCTACGGTGCGGCAGGCGCGTGCGTGCCAGGCGATGAGCTTCGGGCACTCCGACAGGCCGGAGCAGGCACGGAGCGCTGCCGTTCCGTACCCGGACGGTGGCCGGCCGTGGTGAGCCCTCCGGACGCGCCGCTCGCGCCGGTGGACACCGTGACCGTGTACGGCGGGGCGGGACCATCGGTCGTCGACCTGGACTCCGTGCGGCGGGCGGCGGCGCTCGCCACCCGCGCCGCAGACGACCTGCGGGCGGCGGCCGTGCGCTGCCTGGGGGTCAGCGGCGACCTCGTCGCGCCCGGAGCGGGTCCCGCCGAGGCGACCCGGTGGCTACCCGTCGAGGCGGTGGGAGAGGCGATGGCCCGTGCTCGCGCACTCGAAGCCGCTGCCGAGGAAGCCGCACGCTGCCTCGTCGCGTCCGCCGACCGGTGCGACCTGCTGGGCTGGCGCCTGCTCCGGGCGGCAGGCCTCTACCTCGAGGCGGAGTCGACGGCGCAGCGGGTCGTCGGTGCGCTGGTCACCGCCGGTTCCTTCGGTGCGGGTGCGGCGTTCGGTGGCCTGGGCTGGGCAGGCCTCGCAGGAGTCGGTGTCGTGGGCGGTGCGGGGATGGCGGGACACGTGGTCGGCGGGCTCCTCTCGGGCGGCGCCTCGCGGACGGTCACCGGGCAGCTCGGGGCCACGGCGACGAGGGGTCTCGCCCCGTTCTCTGACGAGGTCCTCACCGGCATGGGCAGCGGCGTCGCCCTGGCCCAGCCCCGGCTGGCGCAGGGGCGCTCCGGCGTCGCCGGCGGGGCCGGCGTGCTGGCGCACGTGGCTCGTGAGCTGCCGGTGCTCGGGAACGACGACAACGGGGTGCGGGTCACGCGGATCGGTGCCGAGGACTTCGCGGACGGTGCGGTGCCGGCGTGGTCCGACAGCGGAGCGCGGTCAGTCCAGGAAGCACTGAGCCGGATCGACAGCCTCTACCCCGAACAGGGCGGCGCACCCGCAGGCACGGTGGCGCTCCAGAAGGTGACAGGGGCCGACGGCGCGGTGTCCTGGACGGTGCTGATTCCCGGTACCCAGTCGGCGCTCCCGGCGGAGCACCCCTGGGACGGCCGGACCGACGTCGAGCTCGTAGCGGGCCAGGCAGACGGTGCGACCGCTGCCGTCGAGCGTGCGCTCACGGACTCCGGCGTCGGACCTGCGGAGCCAGTCACCTTCGTCGGGCACAGCCTGGGCGGGATCGCCGCGGCCGCGCTGGTGTCCCGCGCAGGCTTCGCGGAACGCTACCGGGTCGGCGGGCTCATCACCGCCGGGTCACCGACAGGTCAGCTCACCACACCGACCGGAGTCCCGGTGCTGCACCTGGAGACGCCGGAGGAGATCGTCTCGCACGCCGACGGCCGGTCCGCGTCGGAGAATCCCCGCACCCGGGACCGGGTAACGGTGGTCCGGTCGCTGGGGGACTCGGCCTCCGCTGCCGACCGCGCGGCGTCGGGCAGCGTGGTGCAGGCGCACGCCGTCGCCACGCACGTGCGCACGCTCGACCTCGCGCTCGGTGTCGGCGACCCCCGGGTCACCGACGTCGCAGACCGGATCAGCCCGCAGCTGGACGGAGAGGTGGTGAGCACCACGTTCTATCGGGCCGAGCGGTCCGGCGGTTGACCTCGTCCGGCCGGCGTCCCGCGGTACGTCCCTGGTTCAGTCCGAGACCTTGTTGGGCAGGATCGCCAGCAGGATGGTCTGCACCACCGAGATCACGAGCGCCGCGAGCACGAACCACCAGAAGCCGCCGGTCACCTCAAGCCCCCAGTTGGGCTGGTCCGAGAACCAGGACTGGTTGGTGATGAGCGTCGTGATCCACAGCATGAGCGCGTTGACCAAGACCGACACCAGGC
The DNA here is from genome assembly GCF_040639055.1 of Promicromonospora sp. NPDC023987. Lineage (NCBI taxonomy): Bacteria > Bacillati > Actinomycetota > Actinomycetes > Micrococcales > Promicromonosporaceae > Promicromonospora > Promicromonospora sp. NPDC023987. Next base: position 24,222 of record NZ_JBEZZF010000033.1, read on the forward strand.
CGAGGGTGAGGATGTAGAGCGGCAGGGAGATGAGCTGGACGATCGGCTTCACGATCATGTGGACCAGGCCGTAGATCACTGCGACCACCACGGTGGCGAGGATCGTGCCGAGCGTGGTGCCGTTGCTGACGATGTCCATGTGGGAGCCGAGGATCAGGGCCGACAGCCCGATCGCGAGTGCGGTGATGAGGATGCGCGCCACGAGCTTCATCCGTTCATCGTGGCATGCTGACCCCCGTGGAAGACGCATTCGTACCGCTCCGCCCTGCCGTGTCGGCCCTGCCCGCCTACGTGCCCGGCGCGCGTGCCGGGTCCAGCGCCCCGGCGTGGAAGCTCTCGTCGAACGAGAACCCCTACGCGCCGCTGCCTTCGGTCCAGGCCGCGATCACCCGCGCCGCCGCTGAGGTCAACCGGTATCCCGACCTCTACGCCGACGAGCTCGTCGGCGAGCTTGCCGCGCACAGTGGTGTGGCAGCCGAGAACGTGGTGGTCGGCAACGGCTCGGTGGCGCTGCTGTCGCACGTCCTGAACGCGGTCGTCGACCACGGGGACGAGATCGTGTTCCCGTGGCGCTCGTTCGAGGCCTACCCCATCGCGGCGGCGGTGTCGGGTGGCAGGGCCGTGACCGTGCCGCTCGAGGAGGGCACCGGCCGGCTAGACCTGCCCGCGATGGCGGCGGCGATCACGCCACGTACCCGTGTGGTGCTGGTCTGCTCGCCCAACAACCCGACCGGCCCTGCCGTGCACGTGGGAGAGCTCGAGACGTTCCTGGCCGCGGTGCCGAAGGATGTGCTCGCCGTGCTGGACGAGGCATACCTCGAGTTCGTGCGCGACCCCGAGGCGCCGAACGGCATCGACATGTTCACCCGCCACACGAACGTGCTGCTGCTGCGCACCCTGTCCAAGGCGCACGGCCTGGCGGGGCTCCGCATCGGCTATGCGATCGCCGAGCCGCGGCTGGCCGCGGGGATCCGCAGCGTGTCCACGCCGTTCGGCGTCTCGCTCGTGGCGCAGGCGGCCGCGCTGGCGACGCTGGAACCGGAGGCGCAGAGCCAGCTGGCGGAGCGTGTCGAGGCACTGGTCGGCGAGCGCGACCGCGTCGTCGAGAGCCTGCGCGGGCAGGGCTGGGTGCTGCCGGAGACCCACGCGAACTTCGTGTGGTTCGACCTGGGCGAGCCGACCATGGATCGTGCAGCCGCGGCGAAGGACGCAGGCGTCCTGGTGCGCCCGTTCGCCGGCCATGGGATCCGCGTGAGCATCGGCGACCCCGAGGCGAACGACGCGTTCCTGCGGGTCGCGTCGGCCTGGCGCTGAGAGTGGTCGGTAGAACGTCAGGTGATCGGTAGCCCGGGCTGCCGATCACCTGACGTTTTGCCGACCACCCCGCCGGCCCACCCGGCCAGCCCGGGCGAGACGCAGGCGCCGCAGAGGGCTGCTCGCCGAGACTCCGTCGCGCGGCTTGGTGGAATCCGACAAACGGTCCCCCGAGACATTGGGGGACATCCGACAGGCCTACCTACGGTTGCGTAGCCTACGGTTGCGTAGGCTACGACAGCGTAGGTTGCGGATCGGCTAAATTTCCGGCTGGACCCGTGCCAGGATGGAAAGGTCCCCGGAACGGACCGGGCGTCTCCGCAACAGCGGGCGCTCGCGTCCGCAGTTGAAGGAGGAAGCGTGACTACGACCAACGGCTCCAACGAGGCGATCCCGACGTTGCAGCTACTCGATCCCCAAGGGAACCGCGTCACGACGCGCGGTACCAAGGGATATCGTGACCGAGCCGCTGCCCTGACCACGGAAGACCTTCGTGGCATGTATCGCGACATGGTCCTCACTCGCCGTTTCGACGACGAGGCAACCTCGCTCCAGCGACAGGGCGAGCTCGCCCTGTTCGCGCCGGCTCGTGGCCAGGAGGCCGCGCAGGTCGGCAGCGCCTACGCCCTGCGACCGCAGGACTACGTCTTCCCGTCGTACCGGGAGCACGGCGTCCTCCAGGTCCGTGGCCTGGACCCTGTCGACCGGCTGCGGTTCTTCCGCGGTTCCGACCACGGTGGATGGAACCCGAACGAGAGCAACACGGCCGTCTACACCATCGTCATCGGCGCGCACACCCTGCACGCCACCGGCTACGCCATGGGCGTCCAGCGTGACGGCACCCCGCACGACAAGCACGACGGCACCGCGGTGGTCACCTACTTCGGCGACGGCGCCACCTCGCAGGGCGACGTCAACGAGGCGATGGTCTACGCCGCCGTCAACGACGCACCCGTCGTGTTCTTCCTGCAGAACAACCAGTGGGCCATCTCCGAGCCGACCACCCGGCAGACGAAGGCCCCGCTGTACAAGCGGGGCGAGGCCTTCGGCCTGCCGAGCCTGCGGGTCGACGGCAACGACGTGCTCGCCGTGTACGCCGCGACCCAGGAAGCGCTCGAGCGGGCCCGGCTCGGCCAGGGCCCCAGCTTCATCGAGGCGTTCACCTACCGCATGGGCGCCCACACGACGTCGGACGACCCGACGCGGTACCGCACCTCCGACGAGGAGGAGCAGTGGCGACGCCGTGACCCGATCGACCGCCTTGCCGCACTGCTGCGGGCGGAGAACGCGCTCGACGCGGACTTCGAGGCCGAGATCAAGGCAGCGGGTGACGAGCTGGGCGCCGCGCTGCGCACCGGCGTCCGTGCCCTCGACGGCGGTTCGGCCGTGGCGAGCACGTTCGACGACGTGTACGCCACGCCCCACGGCAACGTCGCTGCGGAACGTGCCTGGTACGAGGCCTACGACGCCGGTGACCCGCCGGCATCGCAGTATGCGATCGCGGACTCAGCGCAGGGAGGCGCACGATGACAACCATGGCGGAACGTACGCACACCACATCCAGCGACTCCGACGCGTCCGGCACCAAGACGCTCACGCTTGGCAAGGCCATCAACGAGGGCCTGCGCGCCGCGATGCGGCACGACGACAAGGTCATGCTCATGGGTGAGGACATCGGCCCGCTGGGCGGCGTCTTCCGGGTGACCGACGGTCTGCAGGCAGAGTTCGGCGAGCAGCGGGTGGTGGACACACCCCTGGCGGAGTCCGGCATCGTCGGCACCGCCATCGGCCTGGCCATGCGCGGTTACCGGCCGGTCTGCGAGATCCAGTTCGACGGGTTCATCTTCCCGGCGTTCAACCAGATCACCACCCAGCTGTCGAAGATCCACAACCGCACGCGCGGCGCGATCCAGATGCCGGTCGTGATCCGCGTCCCGTACGGCGGCGGCATCGGCGGCGTCGAGCACCACGGGGAGAGCCCGGAGGCGCTGTTCGCGCACACCGCGGGTCTTCGCGTGGTCTCGCCGAGCAACCCGCAGGACGCCTACACGATGATCCAGGAGGCCATCGCCTCCCCGGACCCGGTGCTGTACTTCGAGCCGAAGAGCCGCTACTGGGGCAAGGGCTCGGTCGACCTGGACACCGCGATCGGCACGGACACGCTCAACGCGGCCCACGTGGTCCGCCAGGGCACCGACGTCACGCTCGTCGCGTACGGGCCGTCCGTCGCGACCGCCGTCAAGACCGCCGACGCGCTCGCCGAGGAGGGCCGCTCGGCCGAGGTGCTCGATCTGCGTGCGATCTCGCCGATCGACACCGCCGCCGTGGTGGCGAGCGTGCGCAAGACCGGACGCTGCGTGGTGATCCACGAGGCCCCGGTGTTCTTCGGCGCGGGGGCTGAGATCGCCGCTCGCGTCACCGAGGAGTGCTTCTACGCTCTCGAGGCGCCCGTGCTCCGCGTGGGCGGCTTCCACACCCCGTACCCCGTGGCTAAGCACGAGCACGAGTACCTGCCGAGCGTGGACCGTGTGCTCGACGCCGTCGATCGTGCCTTCGCGCACTGAGCCGCGACCGACCAGTGAACGAGTCACGGATCAGCCGCATGGAAAAAAGGAGTGTGGGTCGAGAGTGAGCTTGAAGAACCAGAGGTTCCCGCTCCCCGACGTCGGAGAGGGCCTCACCGAGGCCGAGATCGTCGAGTGGCAGGTCGCCGTCGGCGACACGGTCGAGGTGAACCAGACGATCGTCGAGATCGAGACGGCGAAGTCGCTCGTCGACCTGCCGTCACCATGGACCGGTACGGTCGCCGCCCTGCTCGTCGAGCCGGGTACCACCGTCGACGTCGGCACCCCGATCATCGAGATCACCGTGTCCGACGGCGCCGGTGGTCCGGCCGGGTCGACCCCGAACGGCACCGTCTCGGAGGCAGGCCCGGACGCCGGTTCCGGCGGCGCTCCCGCGGGCGAGGGCGCTCAGGACGAGAGCTCCGGGTCCGTGCTCGTCGGCTACGGCACGGCCGAGGCGAAGGCCAGCGGACGGCGTCGGCGGCACCAGGTGGCCTCGGCTGCCGCGCCGACGTCGGCGCCGGCCGCGGCGGCCGAGCCTGCTCCGGCGGCCGGGCCTGCCGGGTCCGGCGGGGCCGCTGCCACGGCAGTCGCCACCAAGGCCCCCGCTGCCCCCGCCCAGGCACCTGCCCAGGTACCTGCCCGAGCACCCGCCCAGACGCCGGCACCGGTCCCGGCGGCCGCGCCGGCGTCGGACACCGGTACCACCACGGCCGCACGAGCTCGGGTCCTGGCGAAGCCGCCGGTCCGCAAGCTCGCCAAGGACCTTGGGGTGGACCTGGCGGGTGTGCACGCGTCGGGTCCTGGCGGCATCGTCACGCGCGAGGACGTGGTCTCCCACGCCGAGCGCTCGTCGGTGCGGACGCTGACCCACTACCCGGACGACGAGCCGTGGCTCGCCTCGGGCGTGGTCTCGCCGGACGGGCGCCAGACGCGCGTCCCGGTGCGGTCGGTGCGCAAGCGCACCGCCGAGGCCATGGTGGCCAGCGCGTTCACGGCACCGCACGTGACCGTGCTGCACTCCGTGGACGTCACCAAGACGATGAAGCTCGTGGCGAACCTCAGGGAGGACCGCGACTTCGCGGACGTCAAGGTGACGCCGCTGCTCATCGCAGCCAAGGCGATCCTGCTCGCGGTGAAGCGGCACCCGCAGATCAACGCCTCATGGGACGACGCGGCGCAGGAGATCGTCTACAAGCACTACGTGAACCTGGGCATCGCCGCGGCGACGCCCCGGGGGCTCGTGGTGCCGAACATCAAGGACGCGCACACGCTCGACCTGCTCGGCCTCGCGAAGGCGCTCGTCGGGCTGACGGCGACCGCACGGGCCGGGCGCACGTCCGTCACGGACATGTCCGACGGCACCATCACGATCACCAACCTGGGCGTCTTCGGCATCGACACGGGTACGCCCATCCTTAACCCGGGAGAGGCGGGGATACTCGCCTTCGGCGCGATCCGCAAGCAGCCCTGGGTGCACAAGGGCAAGGTGAAGCCGCGGTGGGTCACGCAGCTGAGCTTCAGCTTCGACCACAGGCTGGCCGACGGCGAGCTGGGTGCGAGGTTCATCAAGGACGTCGCGCGTGTGCTCGAGGAGCCGGCGCACGGCCTCGTCTGGGGCTGACGGACAAAGTGTCAGGCCCCCAGGTCACCACGGTGACCTGGGGGCCTGACACGTCCTGCTACCGGCTCGTCCTGCTACCGGGGCAGTGCGCTCGTCCGGATCCGTCTGGGAGATCCTCGGTGCGGAGAGCGCACTGCTCCGGCGTCTCACGGCGACTGGACTCGGGCCGCCGTGCCTCGGGCAACGTCTCGTGGTCACGCGGCTCACGCCACGCGCATGCCCCCGATCGACCGCGGCCGGCCGCGACGGCGCTTGCGGCTCCGCACGGTGCCGTCCACGACGATCTCACCGCCCCAGACGCCCCACGGCTCGCGGCGCGCGAGAGCGCCCGCGAGGCACTGCGCCTTGAGCGGGCAGACGGCGCACGCGCGTTTGGCCTCCTCGAGGTCCGCGGGATGTTCCGCGAACCAGAGCTCGGGCTGGTCCGAGCACGGCACGGAGTCGTCGGTCTCGGTGATGATGTTCGCGAGGTCCACACTGGTCACAACGCAGAAGAGGGCCGAAGGGTTGGGTTTGGTTCATAATCGGACCGAACTTTTCCAAAACTTCGTCGAAATGCCCGGTTCCGGGGCGTTCGTAGGGTGGTCAACCGGACACCAGCGAACGGTCCGCACCGCTTCGGAGCGCGCATAGGCTGGACCGTGTGACCCCGACCGACGCCCGGAACAGCGCCAGCAGGACCGCACGGACGACGAGCACCACGAGCGGCCCGACGAGCCCGTCGTGGCTCGCCGCCGCGCTGCCGGCAGCAGGCCTCGTGGCGCTCGCAGCCCTCTTCGCGGCAGGCACGTTCTCCGGCGCCTTCACCGCGTTCGCCAACTTCGCCGACCCGGGTGCCCTCGTGCGCTGGGGCATGCCCGTCGCGACGGTCGTCACCGAGCTGTCCGTCGCCGTGACCATCGGCTCCCTCGCGCTGGCGGCCTGCGTGCTGCCCCGCGGGCCGCTCGTCGACCGTGCCCTCGGGGTCGCCGGTGTCTCCGCGGGCCTCTGGACCCTCGCGGGGCTGGTGCAGCTCGTGCTGCGGTTCTCGTGGTCCACGTACCTGCCGCTGGACGCGCAGGGCTTCGGCCCCGCGCTCATGGAGTACATCTCGACGATCCCCGTCGGGCGCACCTACCTGGCCATCGTGATCGTCGCCGCGGTCACGGCTGCGGTCGCGCTCCTGGTCCGCGGCCCGGTGGGCGCCCTGTGCACCATCGCGCTGCCGCTGGCCGCCCTCGCCATGCAGTCCTCGACGGGCCACGCCGCCGGCGCCGCCAGCCACGACGTCGCGGTCTCCGCGCTGTTCCTGCACCTCGGCGGCGCTGCCCTCTGGATCGGCGGGCTGGGTGCCATCGTCTTCATCGGCGTCCGGCACGCCGCCACCGCCGACATCATCCGGCGCTACTCCGAGATCGCGTTCTGGTGCTTCGCCGCCGTGGCGATCTCGGGCCTGGTCAGCGCATGGGTCCGGATCGGTTCGCTGGACGGGCTGAGCACCGACTACGGGGTCCTCCTGGTGGTCAAGGTCGTGCTGCTGATCGTCCTGGGCGGCCTGGGCTGGCTGCACCGCAGCACGGTCGTCGCCCGGCTCACCGCCGGGACCGCCACCAGGAACGCTGCGATCGGGTTGTTCTGGCGGCTCGCCGCCGTGGAGATCGGGGTGATGGGCGCCGTGTCCGGCGTCGCGGTAGCGCTCGGCTCCACGGCACCGCCCGTGCCCGACGAAGCGATAGTCGACCCGACCCCGGCCGAGCTCGTCACCGGTCACCCCCTGCCACCCGAGCCAACGGTGCTCCGCTGGCTCACCGAGTTCCAGTGGGACGTCCTTCTCGCGTTCGCCTGCGCGGCCGCCGTGCTCGTCTACGTGCGGTGGGCGCTGCGGCTGCGGCAGCGGGGGGACGGGTGGCCCGTCGGCCGCACCGTCTCCTGGTGCCTCGGCATGGTGGTCCTCTTCTGGGCCACCAACGGCGGCGCGGCCGCCTACGGGCACGTCCTGTTCAGCGCCCACATGGTGCAGCACATGGTCCTGGCGATGGTGGTGCCCCTGTTCCTCGTCCTGGCAGCGCCCGTCACGCTGCTCATGCGGGCCGTCCCGGCACGCAAGGACGGCTCACGCGGTCCGCGCGAGTGGGTACTGGTCCTCGTGCACTCCACCGTGGGCCGGTTCATGGCGAACCCGGTCGTCGCCGCCGTCCTGTTCGCCGGCGGGATGATCGTCTTCTACTTCACGCCACTGTTCTCGTTCGCCATGTCCACCTACGCGGGGCACGTGTGGATGGTCGCCCACTTCACGCTCGTCGGGTACCTCTTCGCGAACGCGCTGATCGGTATCGATCCAGGGCCATCCCGACCCAGCTACCCCCTGCGGCTCGTGCTGCTGTTCGCGACCATGGCGTTCCACGCCTTCTTCGGCGTGACCCTGATGTCGGGCACCGCGCTGCTCCTGCCCGACTGGTTCGGCCTCATGGGCAGGGCATGGGGGCCGAGCGCCATCGAGGACCAGCAGAAGGGCGGCGGCGTCGCATGGGGTATCGGTGAGCTGCCGACGCTGCTGCTCGCCGTCGGCGTGGCGTTCTCCTGGGCGCGGTCCGACGCGCGCGAGGCCAAGCGGACCGACCGCAAGGCGGAACGGGACGGCGACGCCGAGCTCGAGGCCTACAACGAGATGCTGGCGAAGAAGGCCGCCCAGGCAACGCACCGCAACGATCCCTGACCCCCTCCTTTGCCGTGGGCGCGATCGCTGCGCCTCGAACGGGCACGAACCCGCAAAAATCGCGCCCACGACCGAGGATGCGCGTGATAGACGTGTCCGGTGAGCGAATCTCCGCAGACCCCGTTCCACGACCTCGACCACTACGTCGCGATCCCGCGCCTCACCGGCCTCACGGCCAGCCAGGACGGAACCCGCCTCGTCGCAGGAGTCCAGACGCTCGACGACGAGCGCACCGGTTACCGCACAGCACTGTGGGAGGTGGACCCGGCGGGCGAAGTCCCCGCCCGACGCCTCACCCGTTCGGCGAAGGGCGAGTCGTCCGCCGTCTTCACCCGCTCCGGCGACCTGCTGTTCACCTCGGCCCGACCCGACCCGGACGGGGCCGCGGCAGGCTCGTCGGCCGAACCGACGTCCGCCCTGTGGCTCCTGCCCGCGCACGGCGGTGAGGCCCGCGTGATCGCGGCCCCGCCAGGTGGCGTCTTCGGCGCACTCACCGCGCGTGACGCCGACACGGTGAGCGTCGCCGCCGCCGTCCTGCCCTCCGCGAAGGACCTGGCGCAGGACACCGAGCTGCGCAAGGCCCGCAAGGATCAGAAGGTCTCCGCAATCCTGCACACCGGCTATCCCGTCCGGCTCTGGGACCACGATCTGGGGCCCGACCAGACCCGACGCTTCGCGGGCGACCTCGCGACGCTCGCCGACGAGCCGGCGTCGCCCCTGCCCGGCGCCACGTCCGCCGAGGGCGAGACCCGGGACGAGGAGCCCCTGCCGTCGGGCAAGCACCTCGATCTGCGCGACCTCACGGGCGCCGGCCGGCACCTCGAGGAGCACTCGGCGGACCTGTCCGCCGACGGCACCACGCTCGTGGCGACCTGGGCCGTGCCTGACCCCGGCGCCGCCGTCCGCACGACCCTCGTCGTCGTCGACACGGCGACCGGCGACCGCCGGGTGCTCGTGGACGACCCGGACGCCGACGCCGGCGGCCCCCGCATCTCGCCCGACGGCGCCTGGGTCGCCTACGTGACCGAGTCCATATCGTCCCCGGACGAGGCCCCGGTGGTCCGCCTCGCCCTGGTGCCGACCGACGGCTCGGCGGAGCCCGTCGTCCTCGCCGACGACTGGGACCGCTGGCCCGGCCGCCCCACCTGGCTCCCGGACGGCAGCGGCCTCCTGGTCCAGGCCGACGACGACGGCCGCGGCCCCGTCTTCCTGCTCACGTTCTCAGGGGCGCTCCCGGGTAGCGATGTGGTCGTCGAGAAGCTGACCGTCGACGACGCGTCCTTCTCCGACCTCGGCGTCACGTCCGACGGGGCCACGGTGTTCGCGCTGCGCACCTCCTACGCGGCCCCGGCCGAGCCCGTGCGGATCGATCTGGGGGCGTTCCTCGCCTCCGGCACGCCAGGGGAGCGGACGCCGCTCGCGGCGACCCTCCTGCGCTCGCCGGCGCCCGCTCCCGCGCTGCCGGGCCGCCTCACCGAGATCGAGACCACGACCGAGGACGGGACGCGCGTGCGTGCCTGGCTGGCGCTGCCGCACTCGGTGGTCGCCCTTCAGGACCCGCCTGTCGAGACCCCGGAGGCCAAGGCACCGCTCCTGCTGTGGATCCACGGCGGCCCGCTGAGCTCCTGGAGCGCCTGGAGCTGGCGCTGGAACCCCTGGCTGATGGTCGCCCAGGGGTACGCGGTGCTGCTACCGGACCCGGCGCTGTCGACCGGGTACGGCCAGGAGTTCGTCCAGCGTGGCTGGGGCGCCTGGGGCGGGTCCCCGTTCACGGACCTCATGGCGATCACCGACGCCGCCGAGGCGCTGCCCGAGGTCGACGAGACCCGGACGGCGGCCATGGGCGGCTCGTTCGGCGGCTACATGGCCAACTGGGTGGCCGGCCACACCGACCGCTTCAGGGCAGTCGTCACGCACGCGAGCCTGTGGGCACTGGACCAGTTCGGCCCCACCACCGACGCCGGTTTCTACTGGGCCCGCGAGATGACGCCGGAGATGGCGCTCGAGAACAGCCCACACCTGGCCGTTGGCGAGATCCGCACCCCGATGCTCGTGATCCACGGCGACAAGGACTATCGCGTCCCGATCGGCGAGGGCCTGCGGCTGTGGTTCGAGCTGCTGACCAAGTCCGGCCTCCCGGCGTCCGACGACGGCGAGACCGCGCACCGGTTCCTGTACTTCCCGGACGAGAACCACTGGATCCTCACGCCGCAGAACGCCAAGGTCTGGTACCAGGTGGTGTCGGCGTTCCTCGCGGAGCAGGTGCTCGGCGAGAAGCCGGAGCTGCCGACGACGCTCGGCTGAGCCGAGGCACGACCGAGGCGGGGCTCAGGCCCGCACCGGGCAGACTCGGGCGGAGCGCCGTTCAGGCGCTCTGCCTCGGTGTTGCTCTCGACCTCGGTGCTGCTCTCAGCCCGCCCGGACCGCGCCGAGCACGCGTACGCGCACGGCCACGTCGTTGATCTCCTCGGGCACCTTGTCCACGAGGCCGGGATCTGTCACGTTGACCTGGAGCACCCAGCTTCCGCCGGGGCCTGTCACCTGCTCCACCGAGACTTCCTCGGCGAGCACCTCGACCGGCGAACCACCGGACGTGTCGGGCTCCGCATGCTTGCGCGCCGGGTACTCGCGCGGGGGCTGCCCGAGAGACGTCGTGAACTCAGGGGCGACGCCAACTCCGATCACACCGTCGAGCCCGGTCACTTTTTCCCGCAATGCGGCTTTTGCCGACCGAGCCTCGTCGAGTGTTGCCATCCCGATCACCTCCTGGTCATCCATTGTGTCCCCCGTGTCTACCCCTTGCACGGGGTTCGGGAGCGGCCGAACGAGCCTCCGTGCGACCCGGTGCGATTCCGCAGGTCAGCGAGTTGGCGGACGGCGACACGCCGCAGGGACGCGCCCATGCTCCTGACCGCCGATCCCGACACGCCCGACGCTGGAAACGCTGGTGCGCAGACCGAACGTCACCCGAATTGGTACATACGGCGTCCAAACCGGTCGAAACCATCCGAGGACGGGTGCAGATGGTCCGCGGACGTGCCGTAGCTCACCCGAACGGGTGCGCGGGCTCGCCGGCCAGCTCGATGCCGAGGATGTCGAGCACCTGGTCGATCGGGTTGGCGTAGGTGAGTCCCTTGCCGCTGCGCCCACCGGACTCCGACCCGGCGAACAGGAGGCCGAGCGCCACGCCGTCCTCCCGGTACACGAGCGCACCCGAGTCCCCGCCCCGCGAGAACGGCCCGTCGTCCAGGCTCTCGATCTCGATCTGGTCGTCGAAGCTGAGCGCCCCGAGATCCTCGTAGCCCACGACGACGTCGTCGAGCTCGATGGCGGTGACCCGTCCGCGCGTGATCGACGTCGTGCGGCCCACCTTGCCGACCACCTCACCGCCGAGTGCGCGTGCGGTCTTCACCACCCGCCCGACGGGGTACTCGAGGTCGATCGGGACCCGGTCGAGGCGGGCGATCGCGGCATCCGTGTACGCCGGCTCGATGACCTCGAGGTCTACCACCTGCGTCAGCTCACCGATCCGGTCACCCGGCGCGAGCCCGCCGTCGGCCGGTCCGGGCTGCAGGACGACGTCGCCGGGCCGGGCCTGACGAGAGCCGGCCAGGACGTGATAGTTCGAGAGCGCGTACAGGTCACCGCTGCCGGAACCGTTGCTGCCGCCGTCCCCTCCGGAGCTCGCGCGGGTCACGAACGCGCCGAGCGTGCCCGCGGTGACGCCCACGTGGCCGATGGAGATGCCCGGCCGGAGCGGGCGGCGCCGGTCCGTCTCGCCGTCGGCCTGTGACGTCGGCGCGGGCGGCCGCGGTCCCAGCTCGCTCACGGGACGGATGCGCCCGGTGCGCCGGACGTCGACGTCGGGCCCGACCTCTGCTGAGATCTTGCGCACTATCGAGCGGGCCCTCGGTACGCCGAGCCGGTAGCGGACGGCGATGCCGAAGCCGCCCTCCGGCTGGGGCACCAGGCCGAGGGCGAGGGTGGGGGCGCGGACGAGATCGGCGGCCTCCGACACCGTCTGCCCGCCCAGTGACCGCGGTGTTGCCACGACTCCGTGCTTCTCGGCTAGCTCTCGGGCGAAGGCTGCGAGCTGTTCCTTCATCTTCCTGGCCTGGTCGCGGTCCATGCCCTGATCCTCTCCTCACCCACCCACACCACACGGCACACAGTTGGCGACACGCCGCTCGGTCGGCAAAGTCATCCTAAAGGCGGATATCGCCCTGCCAGGTTTGCGCGGTACGTTCCTCTGCTACACCCAACCATGGCCGGGTGAAAGCCAGGAAGACCTGAGATGTCACAAAACGTCATCGGCAGCCTCCTGAATCGTTGGCGGCGTTCGCTCCGGACGCCGGTGGACACGGAACGGCGAGAATGATCGGGACGATGGATGAGACGCGGAGCGTGCGGGTAACCCGCGCCGACGTGCGCGAGGCCCTCATGTGGGCACTCGAGCGGGATCGCGCCGCACTGCTCGCACACCGGGCGGCTGTGCACGCCACCAAGAGCGACCTGGCGCGCCGGCGGGCCGACAAGGCCCTGGTGGAGCAGTGGCGTGCCCGCAAGCCGGACGCCGGGAAGGGCAGCGCACCCAGGGAGTGACAATGGGCCGGTGAGCACCACCGCCCAGAACCTCCCGCGGGTCCGCGCGTCCGAGCTCGTCGGGCGCGGCTGGCTGAACACCGGCGGACGCAGCGTCACGCTCTCCGAGCTGCGTGGCAAGGTCGTCGTCCTGGATTTCTGGACCTTCTGCTGCATCAACTGCCTGCACGTCCTCGACGAGCTGCGTGCGGTCGAGGAGCAGCACCGCGACGAGCTCGTGATCATCGGCGTGCACTCGCCCAAGTTCGAGCACGAGGCAGACCCCGACGCCCTCGCCGCCGCCGTCGAGCGGTACGAGGTGCGGCACCCTGTCCTGGACGACCCGGAGCTGGTGACCTGGGGTGCCTACACCGCGCGGGCCTGGCCCACGCTCGTGGTCGTCGATCCCGAGGGCTACATCGTGGCGCAGATGGCGGGCGAGGGGCACGGCTCCGCCATCGCCGCGATCGTGACCGACCTCATCGCCGAGCATGCGGCCAAGGGCACGCTGCACCGCGGTTCCGGTCCGTACGTCCCGCCCGCACCGGCGTCGGGCACGCTGCGGTTCCCCGCCAAGGCCCTCGCCCTGCCGAACGGCAACCTCCTCGTCGCGGACGCCGGGCACCACTCCCTCGCCGAACTCGCGCCCGACGGCGAGACGCTCGTGCGGCGGATCGGCTCGGGTGAGCGCGGTCTGGTCGACGGCGGTCCGGGCGCGGCGCGGTTCTCGGAGCCGAACGGGCTCGCCCTGGTGCCGGAGGACCTCACGGCCCGCCTCGGCTATGACGTGGTGGTCGCCGACACGGTCAACCACGCCCTGCGCGGTGTACGGCTGGCGGACGGCGTCGTGGTCACCCTGGCGGGGACGGGCCAGCAGTTCATGGTGGGCGGCCAGGAGAACTATCCCGGGGGCATCGTGAAGCTCTCCTCGCCGTGGGACGTCGAGTGGTCTCCAGAGCTCGGAGCCTTCGTCGTGGCCATGGCCGGCAACCACACGCTCTGGGCGTTCGATCCCGTCGCCCGGGAGGCGCACGGGAGCGTGCGACTGCTCGCCGGGACCATGAACGAAGGGCTGGAGGACGGGCCGGGCGCCACCGCCTGGTTCGCGCAGCCCTCCGGCCTCGCGCGAGCCGCGGACGGGGCGATCTGGCTCGCGGACTCGGAGACGTCGGCGCTGCGCCGGGTCCGGCCCGGAGGTGACGGCGGCGCGGAGACCCGGACCGCCGTCGGCCAGGGCCTGTTCGACTTCGGCCACCGCGACGGCGCCGCTGACCAGGCGCTGCTGCAGCACCCGCTCGGCGTGGCCGTGCTGCCCGACGGCTCCGTCGTCGTCGCCGACACCTACAACGGTGCGGTGCGCCGGTACGACCCCGGCCCCGGCGAGGTGACGACCCTCGCGACGGACCTGGCCGAGCCGTCGGACGTGCTCGTCGAGGTCGCGGGCTCCGCCGTGCACCTGCTCGTCGTGGAGTCGGCGGCCCACCGGCTCACCCGGGTCGCGCTCCCGGCGAGCCTGGCGGGCACGGTGCTCGACGGCGGCGCGCACCGGGTCGCCCGGCCCGCCACCGACGTCGGCGCGGGGGCGCTCCACCTGGCGGTGCCGTTCGTGCCCGCGCCGGGACAGAAGCTCGACGAGCGCTGGGGCCCGTCGACGTCGCTCCAGGTCAGTGCCACTCCGCCGGAGCTGCTGCTGTCCGGCGCGGGGAACGGCACCGACCTGTTCCGGGATCTCGTGATCAACCCCGAGGTGACCGAGGGCGTGCTGCACGTGACCGCGAAGGCGGCGTCGTGCGACGAGGTCCCCATCCTGCCGAACGGCGAGCCGGACCCCGACGTGTTCCCCGCGTGCCACCTGGCGCAGCAGGACTGGGGCGTCCCGGTCCGCGTGGTTCCGGACGGCGACGCCGGGCTCACGCTCCCGCTCCGGGGCTGACCTCCGGGCCGGCTCGGGGCCGGCTCGGGGCTGACTCAGGTGGCCAGGACTCCGGGCAGCTCGGTCAGCGAGTCGATGACCGTCGCCCGCGCGGCCTCCGGCCGGAGAGCGTGCAGGTAGCCCCACGGCCCCCGGCGGAGCAGGATCGGCCGCATCCCCGCCTCGGCGGCGGGCAGCACGTCGTTGTCGAGCCGGTCGCCGACGTAGGCGATCTCCTCGGGCGCGACTCCTGACAGCTCGGCGACCCGTGTGAAGAACCCGGGCTCCGGCTTCTGCACGCCCCACTCGTCCGAGGTCCGGATCGCGCTCACCGGCAGATCCATGGCCTCCAGCGCCGCACGTGCCTCGGGCGGCTGGTTCCCGGCGATGACGACGTCGAGGCCCGCCTCCCGAAGCGCTGTCAGGGCGGGCCGGACGTCGGGATACAGGTCGCCCTCATCGAACCCGTTGCGGAGGCCGTCCGGGTCGTCCTGCACCCAGCGGGCGATCTCGGCCTCGACGTCCAGACCGGGGCGCACCATGTCGAACGCGTCCTGGTGCGTCAGGTCGAGCGCGGCGCAGCCGCCGAGCACACCGAGGAACGTGAGCGGCGGGACATCGAGCCGCTCGGCCCAGCCGAGCCAGATCCGGGACTCGTCGATGAGCGTCTCTCCGACGTCGAACACCACGGTGCGCACCATGGGCCCGACCCTAGGACGTGTGCCGCCTCGCCCGGGAACCGACGTCGGATACGACCGCTACACCCTGCATGCGACACGCCGATGTTCCCGTGCGGCGTGCAGGGGTCGTTCGTCCGGGCCGTGCGCCCGGGTCAGGGCAGGCGGAACAGCGGTTCCCCGGCCTGCACCCACGCGCCCGGACGGACCAGCTCCTCGAGCCCGCGCGGGCCGAGGTCGAGCGCGACGACCGGCACGAGGGGCGAACGCCCGCCGTCGGACACCTCGGTAGGGGACCAGGTGACGAGCACCTGGCCGGCCACCACGATGTCGCCCTCCGCGACGAGCAGGCTGAAGCCCGTGCCCTTGAGCTGGACGGTGTCGATGCCGAGGTGCACCAGGACACCCCGGCCGCCTGCCGGTCCGGCCTGTTCTGCCGGTCCGGGAGGTGCCGGCGGCTCGCCGGGCGGAGCCAGCAGCACGAACGCGTGCGGGTGCAGCTTCACGACGACTCCGGCGCACGGCGCGACCACTCGGCCACCCAGCTCCGGGTCGGGATCTATCGCGAGCCCCGGGCCGACGATGCTCTCCGCGAAGACGGGATCGGGCACGTCGCGCATCGCGACCACGCGTCCGACGACGGGAGATCCGACGAGCAGGGCCTCGGCCATGGAGCCATCCTGTCAGACGGCCGGCCTCTCCGAGGCGGACCCTGCGGGTGCGGCCCTCGGGGAGAGCGGACCTCGGCCAGGGGCACCACGACCGACCTCGCCCGGCGAGTGCGCTCGCGTGTAACGTTCCGAGCGCACTCGACGACGAGCCTTGAGGGAGCGTACGGATGACGAGCGAGAGGCTCACGGGGGTCCCGGCCAGCCCGGGCAGCGCGGTGGGAGTGGTGGTCCGGATGCCGGCCCGGGTGCCCGAGCCGAGGACGAGCCGCCTGTCGGGTTCGGCCGACGAAGCCGTTCGCGCCGTCGAGGAGGCCGCCGCCCGGGTGGAGGCTGACCTGGCGGAACGTGCGGGCCGCGCGTCGGGCACCGCGGCCGACGTCCTCGCGGTCACCGCCGCCATGGCCGCCGACCCGACCCTCGCCGCGGGCGCCGCCCGGCGGGTCCGGGAGGACCGCCTCACCCCGGAGCGCGCGGTGTGGGACGCGGCGGGCTCGGTGGCGACACAGCTCGAGACGCTCGGCCCGCCCATGTCGGAGCGGGCCCGGGACGTGCGGGACGTGCGCGACCGCATAGTCGCCGCCCTCACCGGTGCGGCCCCTCCGGGTGTGCCGGACCCGGGGCACCCCTTCGTGCTGGTCGCGAGCGACCTCGCTCCGGCGGACACCGCGATGCTCGACCCGGCGGTCGTGACGGCGGTCGTCACGGCGCGCGGCGGTCCCACCTCGCACATGGCGATCCTCGCCCGCGCCCTCGGCATCCCCGCCGTGGTGGCACTTCCCGGGGCGGGCGACCTGGCCGACGGCGAGGAGGTGGTCGTCGACGGCACGCTCGGCACCGTCCTGCGGACCCCGTCCCCGGCGGACGTGGAAGGCGCCCGGCACCGGATCACCGCTGTCACGTTCGACGGTCGGGGCGCCACCCGGGACGGGTTCCCGGTGGAGCTCGTGGCGAACGTCGCGGACCCTGCCGCGGCGGAGGCGGCCGCGGCCGCCGGCGCTCGGGGCGTGGGCCTGTTCCGCACGGAGTTCTGCTTCCTCGGGCGGGGCGAGGAGCCCACCATCGAGGAGCAGGTGACCGCCTACCGGGCAGTCCTGTCCCACTTCCCGGACCGGCGGGTGGTGGTCCGGACGCTCGACGCCGGTGCCGACAAGCCGCTGCGGTTCCTCACGCCGGACCACGAGGACAACCCGGCCCTCGGTGTCCGCGGGTTGCGCACCGCCGTCGCGCACCCGGACGTGCTGGACCGCCAGCTGGACGCGATCGCGCAGGCCGCCGCCGCCGAGTCGGCCGAGGTCTGGGTGATGGCGCCGATGGTGGCTACGGTGGACGAGGCCCGCGAGTTCGCGGCCGCGTGCGCTGCGCACGGTCTGGAGCAGTCGGGCGTGATGATCGAGACGCCGGCCGCCGCGCTCCAGGCCCGGCACGTCCTGGCGGAGGTCTCTTTCGCCAGCCTCGGCACCAACGACCTCACGCAGTACACGATGGCGGCCGACCGGGACCTGGCCGGCGTCGCCGCCCTGTCGACGCCGTGGCAGCCCGCCGTGCTGGAGCTCGTCCGGGTGGCGTGTGAGGGCGGTGCGGTGCATGGTGCTCCCGTGGGCGTGTGTGGTGAGGCGGCGGCGGACCCGCTGCTCGCCCCCGTCCTGGTGGGGTTGGGCGTAACGTCACTGTCTATGACGCCCCGCGCGCTGGCCGACGTCGCGGGCACTCTGGCAGGTGTGTCCCGCGACGAGTGCGCGGAGCTGGCACGGACGGTGCTCGAGTGCCCGACGGCGCAGGCGGCGCGCGACGTCGTACGGGGGCGTCTGCTTGCATGAACCTCATCTGAACTCCCCGGTCACATCACAGTCACGTAGGCGCTCTAAGGTGGCCCGCATGCCCGAACCGATCTGGACCGAACCGCAGGAGCCGGTCGCACCCGACGTGCGGGTCACGCTCTCGACGGCGTCAGTCTTTCCACGCCGCACGCCCCTGGCCTTCGATGCGGCGGCGGAGCTGGGCTACGACGGCGTCGAGGTCATGGTCTGGTCCGAGGAGGTCACCCGGAACCCGCGCTCGCTCGCCAAGCTGGCCGCCGACACGGGCATGCCGGTTCGCTCGGTGCACGCGCCGACTCTGCTGGTCAGTCAGCGGGTGTGGGGCCGGTCGCCGGTGGCCAAGCTCGAACGGACCGCCGACATGGCGCTCGAGCTCGGGGCGGGCACCGTGGTCGTGCACCCACCGTTCCGCTGGCAGTACAAGTACGCGCGGCAGTTCCAGGACCAGGTGCGCGCGCTGAGCGAGACCGTGGGCATCACCATCGCCGTCGAGAACATGTACCCGTGGCGGGGCGGCAAGCGTGAGTTCCAGGCGTACCTGCCTGGCTGGGACCCCGCGGAGCACGACTACGACGCCGTCACCCTCGACCTGTCGCACGCGAGCGTGGCGCAGCAGGACGCCCTGACGCTGCTGCACACGTTCGGCGACCGACTCCGGCACGTGCACCTGGCGGACGGCAACCACGGCGCGCGGGACGAGCACCTCGTGCCCGGCCGGGGCAGCATGCAGGCAGAGAAGGTGCTCCAGGAGCTGGTGGCCCGCCGCTGGAGCGGTGACGTCTGCGTGGAGATCTCGACGCGCGCGGCGCGCACGGCGGCAGAGCGGCACGACGACCTGGCCGCCTCGCTCCAGTTCGCGCGCGCCTACCTGTCGCCGACGCCGCACGAGTTCCACACCCCGCCCGGGGTACGCCACCGTCCGCACGACGCGTGGTGACGATTTTGTGATCCCGCTCTCGAATGGGTTCGATTCGTGGCCTCGGCATGGCTAGACTGGGTGCCTGTCGAGAACGTATGGCGCGGCGAACCGCCGCCGGGACCAAGGAGGTGGCGCGCATGACCCGCAGCGAGCCTCCGAGTAGTCCGAACCGCAGCTGAGCTGACGGTTCCCCGCCCGCGCGTCCGCGGGCTCTCGCGCACCGGTGCGCTCCGCCCCTTCTCTGCTCGGGCGTGAGGTCCACCGGTCGTTCGGCCGTCTCTGCTGCGGTGCCGTTCGCAGTCCGTTTCCTGCGCTCGACCCCCAGGAGTCCCCCATGGCCACGTTCCTGCCCTCCCGCCCTTCTCGTCCGCTGCTGGGCGCCCGGCGCCCGCGCCGCGCCGTCGCCGTCGTGCCCGACGTCGCACCGCGCCCCGCCGAGCCCGCGCCCCGCTCGTCGGTGGTCGCTGCCGCGATCTACGACGACGGCGTCCGCACCGCCGCCTACGACAACCTCGCCGAGACGTTCAGCGCGCTCCGTTCGCGGCCCGGCGGCATGGCCTGGATCGGGCTGGAGCGGCCCGAAGAGCCCGAGCTGACGTCGCTCGCCCGCGAGTTCGACCTGCACCCCCTCGCGATCGAGGACGCGATCCAGGCGCACCAGCGCCCCAAGATCGAGCGATACGGCGACACCCTGTTCGTGGTGCTCCGGGCCGCGCGGTACCTGGACGATGCCGAGGAGGTCGAGTTCGGCGAGCTGCACGTGTTCGTAGGGCCCGACTTCGTGGTGACCGTGCGGCACGGCGCCTCGCCGGACCTGGCAGCCGTGCGGAGCCGTCTGGAGTCCGACCGGGAGATGCTCTCCCGCGGGCCGGAGGCCGTCCTGTACGCGATCCTCGACAGCGTCGTGGACGGGTACGCCCCGGTCGTCGCGGGCCTCGACCACGACATCGACGAGATCGAGTCCGATGTCTGGGGCGGCGCCCCCGACGTGTCGCGGCGCATCTACGAGCTGTCCCGCGAGGTCATCGACTTCCAGCGCGCGGTGCGGCCCGAGCAGAGCCTCTGCGCCTCGCTCGCCAAGGGCGCCGACAAGTACGGCGTGGACCCGGAGCTGCAGGCATACCTGCGCGACGTCGCGGACCACCTCACCGAGGCCGCCGACCGCATCGAGGTCTTCCGGGCCGCGCTGCGCGACATCCTCACGGTGGCCGCCACCCTCGTCGCGCAGCGGCAGAACGAGGAGATGAAGCACCTCTCGGAGGTCAGCATCCGGCAGGGCGAGGAGGTCAAGAAGATCTCGGGCTGGGCGGCCATCCTGTTCGCGCCGACGCTCGTCGGCACCGTCTACGGCATGAACTTCGACGTCATGCCGGAGCTCGACTGGGCATACGGCTACCCCGCCGCGCTGGTCGCGATGCTGGCCGTCAGCGTGGGCCTGTTCGGCGTCTTCCGCTGGAAGCGCTGGATCTGACCTGACCCGCGCACGTCCACAACCCCTGCCAGAGGGTCAGGCCGGGACCGGGGTCCGGGCTCCCACCGCGCGCAGCACGAACGACTCGGCGGCGCGGATGGTGCGCTCGCGGGCGACGGGCTCGTCGGGGATGAGGCGGCCGGACAAGCAGGCGTTGACGAGGTGCACCGTCGGCTCGATGTCCTGGGGCGGGAACGTCCCGGCATCGATGCCGGCGGCGAGGATGCGGCGGAGGATCGCCTCGACGATGTCGGCGTGCTCGCGCAGGCGTTGCTGCGTGGCGCGGGACAGGACCGTCCGGAGATCCGGGCCAGGGGCGAGGTGGAAGACGCGAGTGAGCTGGGCCTGCTGGCGGATGTAGGTACGCAGCTGTTCCACCGGGTCGTCCACGCCGTCGAGCGCGCGCTCCAGCGTGTGGGCGTACTGCTCGGTCTCGTGCGTGATGAAGCCGAGGAGCAGCGCTTCCTTGTCGTGGAAGTGGTTGTAGACAGCGGTCCGGCCGACGTGCGCCGCTGCGGCGATGTCGGCCAGCGTGATGGTGTCGAACCCGCGCTCCGCCATGAGGGTGGACAGAGCGGTGAACAGCTTGTGCCTTGTCATCTGCCGGTGCTCGTGCAGGCTCTTGCCGATGATCTTGGGCATGCTGACATCATAGGCACGCATCGTCAGGTAACTGGAACTCCGGATCGGGGCTCGTCGGGTGCGCCGGGGACGGGCTGGGACGTCCGCGGTGCGGTGTCCGCACGCCGCACGATGCGGTCCATGAATTGCGCTATTTCTCGTCTTCTTGCACTGAGACTCAGTCTGCCTATGTAGATTCATGGGTATTAGGACGAGGCGCTGCTAAATGGCTGTCGCCAGGCACGTTACCGCTGTGCGGGTACTGTCACGAGCACGTTTCCTCGCCGTAACATGCCTGCATCATCGCTGAAAGTGACCGGCAGTAAAGTGCCCCGCATGACATTTCTGGCGGGTGTGATTCCAGCGGAACACGCCTCGGGTCACATTCTGATCCTGCCCAGTACGAACGGCCCTGTCACCGTCAGCGAGCTCGCTGCCGCGTGGTTCTCGGACACCGAATGGCTTCGAGAACCGTCCCGTACTTCGGGGGCGCGCCGGGTCGCCGGTGCCCGGTTCCGGGGTATGGCACAGCCGGACACGCTCGTCCCCGGTGTCCTGCGCCTCGGGGAGGAGCACGTGGCGACCGGTCCGTTCGAGGTCGGCGAGTCGCACCTCGCCGAGCTCAAGATCTCCGCCACGAAGGCGGAGGCGTACGCGGTGACCCGGGCGGACGGGTTACGGGGCGTCCGTGGCGCCGCCCCGTCGTCGTACGACGACCGGGACGGTATCGCGCGGGCCTTCCCGCATGCGCTGCCGCAGGGCGAGGAGCTGCGCATCGTGCAGTGGATGGTCGCGGCGGCGCGCAAGTCAGGTGGTGCCGTGCTCGCGGATGGCAGGCAGGTGCTGCTCCCGGACGCCGCTGGATCGGTGAACCTGGCGCTCTATGCCGCGCATCCGCTCATGCCTGGCGACGTGCTGCCCATGCTGCGGTCGCTCATCGCCACCGCCGACGTGTCCGCCGAGCAGACCACACCCGACGGGTCGCCGCGCTACACCCTCGCCGGCACCACCGCGTACGACGGAGCGATAGTCGTCGACGTGGAGCGCGTCGACCGGGTGCCGCGCGCGCTGGGCTCGCTCGACTGGCGCACCTACGGACCGTTCGCGTATCGCATCGGCTGGGCGCCGGCGGACCCCTACGAGCTCGAGCTGGAGCACGTGTCCGGGCTGCATGCCATCGCGCGGGCCCGCCTGCGGGTCTCGATCGCCCGCCTCGCCGTGGCGCTGCAGAGCCGCATCGGGGGAGTCCTCGTGGACGACGGAGGCTTCATCGCCGCCCCTGAGGAGCTGGACGGGCGCAACGACCCGACCGCGGGTGGCGCCCAGGGATCGCGAGCCTGGGTGTGAATGCCCTTTAGTTATCCACAGATTTTATCCACAGCCCTGTGTGCGGTGTGGCAAATCCGGGCCTGTTCCTGTGGACAAAACTGTGGGCGAAGGAAGGGTGAAAATTACAACGGTGGAGCGGTTGCCGGGCGTGCGCCACGCGGATAGAAACGTGGGCAATGGTTCGACGATCCGGGTGCAGATGCGGTGCGCTGCAGCAGTACCGACCGGCCCGGGCATCGGACACATGGTTGACCGGAGAACGACAGGACGCCCCGTACCGCGGTACGGGCTGTGGATGACGTCACAGGTGCCTGTACGGGGCCGGAAGACCGCCCGCGTCCGAGGCGTCCGTGCAGAACAGACCTGGCGATCCGGGTCTGACGGACGTGTCGGGGCCGTGACGTCAACACGGCGCCCTGGTCCCGCTGACGGCGGCCACGGGTGCGCGGTTTCACGCCAGGGCCCCCGGCCTGCCCCGGGGGCCCTGGCCTTGCGCCCGGACGCCGGCTCCGACCTAGGCTCAGGGCATGAGCAATCTCGAGAGCCACCCGGCCGAGCAGGTCTGCGCAGCGGGCGAGCAGGGTGCCGGCGTCGAGCTCCTCACCCCCCGCGAGGTGCCGCTCGGTGGGCCGCGGGCGATGAACGTTCGGCGCACCATCCCGCAGCGCGCCCGGTCCCTCGTGGGGGCCTGGTGCTTCAGCGACCACTACGGTCCTGACGACGTCTCGTCCAGCGACGGCATGCAGGTGCCTCCGCACCCGCACACGGGGCTCCAGACGGTGAGCTGGCTCTTCGAGGGCGAGATCCTCCACCGCGACTCCGTCGGCTCCCTCCAGACGGTCCGGCCGGGCGAGCTCAACCTCATGACGGCGGGTGTGGGCATCTCGCACTCGGAGGAGTCCCCGGCGCACGGGCGCCCGCCCCGGCTGCACGGCGTACAGCTGTGGACGGCGCTACCGGGCTCGGCGCTCGGCCTCGACCCGCACTTCGAGCACCACGGCGACCTCCCGGTCGCACGGCACGACGGCGCCGTCGTCCAGGTGTTCATCGGGCGCCTCGCGGTGGGTGGCCAGGTGCTCGACTCGCCCGCGACGACGTACACACCGCTCGTGGGAGCACAGATCGACCTGGAGGCCGGCGCGGCGGTACGGCTCGACGTCGACCCGGCGCACGAGCATGCCCTGCTGGTGGACACCGGGGACGTGACGTTCGAGGAGAGCGTGGTGCCGCCCGCCAACCTCGGTTACACGGCGCCGGGGCGATCCTCGCTCGTGGTGCGTGCGTCCGCCGGCGCGCCGGCCCGGGCGGTCCTGATCGGCGGTGTGCCGTTCGCCGAGGACGTCATCATGTGGTGGAACTTCATGGGCCGCACGCACGAGGACATCGTCAGGGCTCGCGAGGACTGGATGGCTCTGGTCGCGGAGCTGGGCCCTTCGACGGGCTCAGGACCACGTGCCGGGGCGACCGCGTACGCCGACGGAGCCGCCGACCGTCGGTTCGGCCAGGTGCGCGGTTATCCGAGCGGGCCGTTGCGTGCACCAGCCCTGCCGGACCTCCGCCTCAAGCCGAGGGCGCGGCCCGGGCAGGGCTGACCGGCCGGATCAGCGGCGGGTGCGGCGCGGGAGCCGTCGGGTCGACCCGACGGCTCAGCCGCCGATGTCGTAGCGGAGCATGAACTCACCGGCGTCGAGCACGACGTAGCTGACCTCGACGGGTGTGCCGTCCTGCGTGAACGCCGTCCGCGTGACCGACAGCACCGGTGTGCCGGGCTCGATCCGCAGCTCCTCGATCTCCTCGATCGTCGGCATGCGGCCCACCACGTCCTCGCGGAACCGCACCGGTGCGTGCCCGGCCTCGGTGAGGCGAGCGTGCGTGCCGCCCGGTCCCACCTCTTGGTCCGCGATCGGCGTGCCGGCCGCTATCTCCGCCGGCAGGTACGACGTCGCGAACAGCACCGGCTTGCGCTCGCGCAGATGCAGACGCTCGCGCACGGTCACCTTGGCGTCCTCGGCGAGGCCGAGCGTCGCGCGGACCTTCTCGGGCGGATCCGCCTCCGCGGTGACGGCGAGCGTGCGGACGGTGAGCCCTGCGCTGGTCTCGTCCGTCTCGGCCGTCACGGTGGACTCGTCGGCCTTGGCACCGGTCGTGTCCCGCACGATCGGCTCGAAGGCGCGGACGAACACGCCGGAGCCGTGCCGGGTGACGGTCAGGCCCTCGTCCTTGAGCATGGACAAGCCGTGGCGCGCGGTCATGCGCGCCACGCCGTAGTTCGACATGAGCGCTGCTTCGCTCGGAAGGCGATCGCCCGGTTTGTAGGTCCCGGAGCGGATCGCGGCACGAAGATCCTTGGCGATGCTTGCGGCAGTCACACGTCCCTCTCTAGACACGGAACCCACCTAACCCGCAGCCAGTGCGTATACGCAACTTTTCGGCGTAGCGGTTGCGACGCCCGGCAAGCCCCCAACAGGCTGTCTATGCGCCTAGAGGTAGGCGCGGAGAGGTGGGAGAGATGGCGACGATCGCAGGCAGCCTGGCCGATTCCGCGGCCGGTGCGGCGGACCTGCTGGCGGAGGTAGGGGACGCGAGGATCAAGTGGGTCGAGGTGTTCCGCGATCATCTGGTCGTGCATCCGGCGCGGCTGAGCGAGGGGGCGGAGATCGCCGCCCAGCTCGGGATCACCGTCGCGACGGACTACCCGGCGACGAAGCCCGGCTTCACGGTGTGGACCGGCTGCTGGAACAACATGGACATGTTCGTCTACGGCGAGCTCAGGGGAACGACGCGGCCGGTTCGGGCGTGGCCGACGTGACGGCCGGGCCCTGCGACGCGATCCCGGGTGCCGACGAGTGCCCGATGCCGGGAGCGCATCTCGCGGAGCTCGTCGAGGTCACCGCGCTGATCGCACACATCTTCGACATCCACACCCTGGACGTCCGGGCAGGTGTGGATCACCTGGATCTCGAGGACGACGTGGTGGGGGTGGTGACCGTGGACGTCGTCGCCGCGCGGATGCGCGACGCCGTACGGCTCGCCGGGATGCTCCACCTGGCCGAGCAGCGGGGACACCACGACGACGGAGGGCCGGCGGTGTGGCGATGCTGGAGCGGCTGGGTGCCGGTCGCCGAACGTGGGCTGGCGGTCTCGCTGCACCTGACGGCACCGGTCCGGGGCTGAGCACGGCTCGCTGCCGACCGAGACGTCCTGGCACCTGAGTGGCACGAAGCCGCTCCGCGGCCCGTGGAAATGACTCCGCCCCAGGTCAGGAAACATCTCCTGACCTGGGGCGGAGCCCGTGGAGCGGGTGACGGGAATCGAACCCGCGCTATCAGCTTGGGAAGCTGAAGTTCTACCATTGAACTACACCCGCATCGTCCGGTTCTGGCCGGGTATCTGCTGCTTGAGAAACCCCGCTAGGGTTCCGCAACAGCGCCCGTGAACCTGGCGTGCGACCTGATCATACCCAACCTCGCCCAGAAGCCCGAACCGGGTTCCGGAGCGAGTGTCGCCGAGCAGCCGGAGCAGCAGTGACCGAGCACCCCAGCGAGAAGCCGACCGAGCCGATCTACCAGGAGACGAAGCGGCTGCCCCCGCGGCCGCCGAGCCCGCCGAAGCCCCCGCCGCCCCCACCGGGTGACACGCGCGCCATGAAGACGTCCAAGAGGGCCTCAGCGGGCAAGGCCCCGTCGGGCGTCGGCCCGGCGAACTACCAGCAGCAGTACGACTACGACCGCCCGACGCCGCCGGTCGAGCACGTGCCGGGCCGCAAGTCCCGCATCACGGTGGGTCTGCTCGGGATCCTGCTGGGCGTGGTGGGCGCGCACCGGTTCTACCTCGGCTACAAGGGCCTCGGCTGGATCATGCTGCTCATCACCGCGGTGTCGCTGGGGAACGCGTGGTTCGTCCCCGCGATCTGGGGTGCGATCGAGGGCATCCTGTACCTCGTGATGCGCAAGGGCTACTGGTCGGTCGACGCGAAGCACAAGCCGCTGCAGTGGTGACGGTCGCGCGGTGAGGTCGCGGTGCGGGCCCGCCGCGGGGCGGCGCGGCCCCGCGGTGGCCAGTACCGTATCCGGGTGCTCCTCTCCGACCGCGATATCCGTGCCGAGCTCGAGGCCGACCGCGTAGTCCTCGACCCGTACGAACCGTCGATGCTCCAGCCGTCGAGCATCGACGTGCGTCTCGACCGGTTCTTCCGGCTGTTCGACAACCACAAGTACCCGTACATCGACCCCGCGGAGGACCAGCCGGAGCTGACCCGCCTCGTGGAGGCGGAGAACGGCGATGCGTTCGTGCTGCATCCAGGGGAGTTCGTGCTCGGCAACACGTTCGAGTCGGTCACCCTGCCCGACGACGTCGCCGCCCGGCTCGAGGGCAAGTCCTCCCTGGGGCGGCTGGGCCTGCTGACGCACTCGACGGCCGGTTTCATCGACCCGGGATTCAGCGGGCACGTGACGCTCGAGCTGAGCAACGTCGCGACCCTGCCGATCAAGCTGTGGCCGGGCATGAAGATCGGACAGCTGTGCTTCTTCCGGCTGTCGTCGGCGTCCGAGCACCCGTACGGATCCGACCTGTACGGCTCCCGCTACCAGGGCCAACGCGGTCCGACGGCGTCCCGCTCGGCGAAGAACTTCCACCGCACCGAGGTGTGACCGCCGGGCCGGACGGGGCCTCTGGGGATGCTCGCCGAGCGGTAGGCTCCGGGTGCCCGGCGCGGACCGGGCACCCGGACGTTTGAAGGGAACCCGATGGCCGCTCCTCAGCTCCCGCTCCTGCCGCGCACGGCCGCGCAGGCGCACCAGGCACGGCACGTCCTGACCGTGCCCGGCGACGTGGAGCTGGACGAGATCGAGGTCCTCGCGCTCTCCCGGTTCTCCGCCACCCGGTGGGACGTGGTGCCCGCAGGAATCCTCCCCGGCAACGTCGCCGGAGCCCCGCAGGGTCGCCGTGCGCAGGGCAAGGAGGTCGGCGTGCTGCGGGTCTCCCGGCACGCCGTGATCAACGGGCCGTACCAGCCTGCAGGCGTGGGATTCGATCTCGGTGTGCCGCCGGGCGCCGCGATGGCCTTCGACGTCGTCTGCCACCGGGAACGCGGTGAGCCACCGTTCCCGGCCGGCGACCGCGACGGCGTCGGGCGCGCCTTCGCCGCGGGCATGCCCGAGCGCGAGGAGCGCCGTCTCGTCGAGTGGCTCGTCTCGGTGGCGCGCCGCCTGGGCGGCTCGCTCCGCCTGGACGTGGGCGGCCTGTGGGACGCCCCCAACCCTGCGGGCCCGACGGCGAAGGCCGGCGCCGGTGTGGTGCTCACCCCGGACGCCGGGGCCGCCATCGACATGACCGTGTACTCCGACGTCTGGCTCGACCCGCAAGCCGCGCACACGATCCTGCAGAAGGTGCACCCGCGCGCCCGCCTCCACATGGACGGCCAGGAATGGGGCGGGCCGCCCGACGGCATCGCGGAGAAGCCCCTGTACCCCGGCGACCCCCTTGACCCCGAGCTGCGCAAGAAGCTGCACGCGGCCGCGGACGACTACGACATCAAGGCCCTCACCGGCCCGCGCGTCCTGGACGGGTACGGGCTGGTCGTGGAGCTCGGCGTCGACGGGATCGTCTCGGTGGAGATCAGCGGCGAGGAGAAGCTGCCGCGCCTGCTGCGCGGCCTGCCGTGGGCCGAGCAGGGAGCGGTGCGCTACTGGGTGCACTGGGAGCCGCACGACCTCGCGGAGTCACAGCGGGAGTTCCCGTCCATGGAGCTGCGCGTCGCGCGCAAGCGCGCGGCGGAGCTGGTGGCCCGGCTCGCCGGCGCCGTCCATGCCGCCGCGGGAGGCGAGATCGCCGACGAGGACGGCTTTCTGGTAGACCCCTCCGACCTCTGACGGCTCGGCCTCTACCCGATGGGGCGAGGCTCTCCAGCGTGCCGGCCCGGTGACCGGATCAGAGGTACTGACCCGGGGTCCGGCGCTCGCCGCCCGACTCGTCGTCCTGGCCGCCCGGCATGGTGGGGCCGCCAGGACCGCCAGGACCGCCCGGACCGAACGTCCCGGTGCCGGGCGGCAGGGCCCGGCGCATCTGGGAGAGCTGCGCCTGGGCGGCCATCTGCTGTGCCACCAGCGCCGTCTGGATGCCGTGGAACAGGCCCTCCAGCCACCCGACCAGCTGCGCCTGAGCCACCCGGAGCTCGGCGTCGGACGGCGCGGAGTCGTCCGAGAACGGCAGCGTGATCCGGTGCAGCTCGTCGACGAGGTCGGGGGAGAGCCCGTCCTCGAGCTCGTGGATCGACCGCTCGTGGATCTCGGCGAGGCGCGAGCGCGCGGCCTCGTCCAGCGGGGCGTCCCTGACCTCGTCGAGCAGTCGCTTGACCATGCCGCCGATGCGCATGACCTTGGCCGGCTCCTCGACCTGGCCCACCACGGCCTCTGCCTCGTTCACCTCGTCCTCGTCGTCGCCGCTCTCGGACGTACGGCCCGACGGCACTGCCGCGCCGTCCGGGGTCACCACCTGCGGGTGGACGGTGGACGTTTCGTCGTCGGGGCGCTCGCGGTGGCCGGACTCGTCATCGCGTCGCTCGTCGGGCTGGGGGTTGGCTCGCTCGTCGGTCATGGGTCCAGTCTTGCCCGGATTGCCTGTCGTCCGCATGGCAGCATTCGCACGGGAACGAAATTGTCGACCATGCCTATATATAGGCACGGGTTGATCAGGGCACCAGGAGGACTTTGCCGAAGGCCTCTCCGGACTCCAGCAGCTCGTGGGCCGACTGCGCCTCGGCGAACGGGATCCGGGCGTGCACCACTGGGCGGACCCGCCCGTCCGCGACCAGCGGCCAGACGTGCTTTTCCGTGTCGGCGACGATGCGCGCCTTCTCGTCCGCGGGTCGCGACCTGAGCAGCGTGCCGGTGACGGTCCCGCGCCGGGCGAGGAGGTCGCTCAGGTCGAGCTCGCCGCGCCGTCCCTTCTGCATGCCGATGACGACCAGGCGGCCACCGCGGGCCAGTGCGCGGACGTTGTCACCCAGCGCGCCCCCGCCCAGCAGGTCGAGCACGACGTCGGCGCCGCGACCGTCCGTCACCCGCCGCACCTCCTCCACGAAGTCTTGCTCCCGGTGGTCGATGACCAGGTCCGCCCCGAGCGCCGCGCACCGCGCGGTGCGCTCCGGTCCGCCGGCCGTGGTGGCCACGTGCGCGCCGAGCGCCCGGGCGACCTGGATCGCGATGGTGCCGATGCCCCCGGACCCGCCGTGGGCCAGCAGCCACTCACCGGAGTGCAGCCGCCCGACGTCCACGAGGTTGTTCCAGACGGTGCACGCGGCCTCAGGAAGCGCTGCCGCATCGACGAGGTCGACACCTTCAGGAGCTGGGAGCACCTGGGTCTCGCGGACCACTACCTCCTCCGCGTAACCACCGCCTTCGAGCAGTGCGGTGACCCGGTCTCCGGCGCGCCAGCGCGACACGCCGGGCCCGACACGCCTCACAGTTCCGGATATCTCAAGACCCGGCCAGTCGGGGGCACCCGCCGGAGGGGGGTAGTATCCGGCGCGTTGGAGCAGGTCAGCACGGTTCACTCCGGCAGCGGCGACGGTGATCACCACGTCCCTTTGGCCAGCAATCGGTGGATTCAGGGATGAAACGGAGAGTTTCCCTGATGGGCCCGGTCCGGATATCGTGACGGCTCGCACATCGATGAAGCCTACTTCCGTGTGGCCTCACGAGGGTCGTCAGCGGAAACCAGGTGCCGGTAACTTGTACGCAGCACCGAGGGTCGTTCGGCGGGCACCAGCACGCCACCCCCTTCCGGATCAGTGATGGAGAGAGGTACGCATGTTCCGCAGGTTGGGAGTGCGCGGGAAAGTTCTTGCGACACTGGTCACGCCTGCCATCGTCCTGGTCATCGCGGCGGCGTACATCATCGGTCTGTCGGTGGTCGACGCGATGCGCGCGCAGCAGACGAGTGATCTCGTCGCCGCGCTGCAGTACCAGGACGCGGCAGGAACGACGTTCGCGCAGGAGCGGTCGTACAACATCGTCGCGATGATCGACGACGGCGAGGCAGGCAGCGCGGCTCGTATGGCCCTGCTGCAGGGCGTGCCCGAGATGGAGGACGACGGCGTCACCCAGGCGAAGAACGAGGACGGCAGCCCCAAGTGGGAGAGGCCGGCCGCCCAGGCGCAGACCATCAAGGCTCTCGACGAGCGCGACGAGGCCCTGCTGGACATCGACATCTCGATGCTCGACCAGCGCGTCAAGACCGCGGTGGCAGAGACCATCGAGGACCGTGCGGCCATCACCGACGTGCAGAAGAAGGTCGCTGCCGGACGACTCACCGAGCAGGCGGCGACGGACGCGTACGGCGGCTACATCGACGGCGCCCTCGAGGTGATGGACGCCATCGCCGACACGTCCGAGGACCGCGACCTGGGTACCCGGCTCACGGCGTACCACTCGATGGACCAGCTCATGCTGACGAACACCTACGAGCGCCCGGTCGTCGCCCTGGCGCTCAACATCTTCAACAACCACCCGCAGCGCGCGGAAGCCGCCAGGACCATGTCGCTCCGCGCGGCGGACCTGGTGAACCTGGGTGACCGCCGGTGGGACGAGACGCAGGACCTCTACGACCGCATCCCCGGTGACTACCAGGTGCCCGTGATGGACGGCGTCCTCGGTAACGTCCGCGGCTCGATGGCCCGGGGGCAGCTCGACGCCATCCAGTTGGCGCAGGTCGACCAGTTCCAGGCAGAGTCCGCCAAGTGGGTGGACGAGGCCCGTATCGTCCGCGACGCCGTCCGCGAGGACGCCGCGGGCTTCGCGCAGGAGCAGGCCGACGTCGCCGCGAACCGTGCCTACCTCACCGGTGGCATCGCGATCGCGGCCCTCGGCTTCTCGATCATCACCGCGCTCGTCATCGCCCGCCGTCTGGTCTCCCCGCTGCGTCGCCTGACCCAGGCCGCCGGCGTGGTCCGTGACCGCCTCCCCACCCTGGTGGAGCAGGTGTCGGTGCCCGGCCAGGGCCCGAGCATCGACCTCGACCCGATCACCGTCGAGTCGTCGGACGAGATCGGCCAGCTGGCCGCGGCGTTCAACGACGTCAACCGAACGACCATCGACGTCGCCCGCGAACAGGCAGCCCTCCGTGGCTCCATCGCCGAGATGTTCGTCAACGTGGCCCGCCGTGACCAGGTGCTCCTCAACCGGCAGCTCGCGTTCCTCGACGACCTGGAGCGTTCCGAGGAAGACCCGTCGACGCTGTCGAACCTGTTCCGCCTCGACCACCTCGCGACCCGGATGCGCCGCAACGCGGAGTCCCTGCTGGTCCTCGCGGGCATCGACTCCGGTCGTCGCGTGCGCCAGCCCATGCCGGTCTCCGACGTCATCCGTACGGCGTCCTCCGAGATCGAGCTGTACGACCGCGTGCGCCTGAACCTCGTGGTCGACCCGATGATGCTGGGCCACAACGCGCTGAACGCCGCGCACCTGCTGGCCGAGCTCCTCGAGAACGCGACGATGTTCTCCGAGCCGCACACGCCGGTCGAGGTCACGACGGCGCGCGACGAGCAGTTCGTCACCGTCGTCGTCCGCGACCACGGTCTCGGCATGAACCCTGACGAGGTGGCCGAGGCGAACCGCAAGGTGCTCAGCCACGCCGCGTCGGACGCCGTCGGTGCCCAGCGGCTCGGCCTCTACGTGGTCGGCCGCCTGTCGGACCGGCTCGGCGCCCTGGTGGAGTTCGGCGTCGGCGAGGGTGGCACCGGCACCGAGGTGACGGTCCGCTTCCCTGCGGTGCTGTTCATGCCCGACAACGCGATGCCGCTGCCGATGCCGACGGACCCGCTCGAGGCCAACACGCAGGCTGCCGCCTCGCAGTTCAACGGCGGTCTGGCTGCCGGCCCGGGTACCGGCGCGATGCGGGGTGCTGGAGCGCCCACCAACGGCTTCGGCTCGCCCGCGGTCAACCCTGCCTCGCCGGCCACGACCTCCTTCCCGCAGCAGAGCGGCATGCCGGTCCCGACCGGTACGTCGCAGATCGCCGCTGCCGCCTTCGCGGCGCAGCCGGCGCCCGCGGCGCAGCAGGTCGACATCAACGCCCTGACGGACGGCACGACGGCGCTCGGCCTGGCCCGTCGGCGCAGCTCGACGGCTGCGCAGCCGTCGGCGGAGACGACGCCGACCGGCTCGATCGTGCTGCCGGAGATCCAGACGCCGTCGCTCCCGCAGGAGTACCAGGGTGACGACAACGCCTGGGCGCCGCCGTCGAACGTGTCCGAGGGCAGCTCGCTCCCGAGCCGCCAGCGCGCGCCGCAGCCGGAGGAGCCCGTCGCGCCGGTCTTCGAGGACACCACGCCGGCCGCGGTCGACGTGGACCAGCGCAGCGCCCTCTTCTCGAGCTTCCGCTCGCTGAACACGATCGACCCGGTCGAGGGCGGTGGAACGCAGTCGCTGCAGCTCGACCCGATCACGCAGGACCCGGCAGCACTGCCGGGGATGTCCGACACCGACGTGATGCGGTTCCCGGCCGGGAGCGGCGACCAGTCGCAGCACGCGCCGGCGTCCGCACGGAGCTTCGGCGGGCCGCAGGGCGGCTACGGAGGCCCGGTGCGGGGCGACGACGGGCAGCAGCCGGAGAGCTTCGGGGCAGAGGCTCCGGAGGGTCCCGACTCGTCCTTCGAGGCGCTGCCCGCGTTCGAGGAGCTCATGGCGGACCTCCCGAGCCGCCGCACGACCGGCTCGGGCACCCAGCAGGGTGCCAAGCCCGCCCAGCAGAAGCGTGGCCTGTTCGGTCGCCGGCCGGGGCAGCCCGCCACCGGTGAGCTGCGGGCCTACCAGCCGCAGGAGCGCCCGGCATCGCGCCCGATCCAGACGGTGAGCGGTCCGGTCGCCGGTGCGCCGAGCTTCGGTGCGCCGAGCGCCTCCAGTGCGCCGAGCGTGGAGACGCAGAGCTTCCAGGCTCCCGCAGGCCTGCCGCAGGACTTCCAGGTCCCGAGCGGTCTGCAGGACTTCCAGCCGCCGACCGGCCCGCCGCCGGGTGCTCCCGCCCCGCAGCCGATGAGGCCGATGACGGGTGCGTTCCCGACGCAGGCTCCGGCGCAGCCCCAGCCGCCCCAGCAGGCCCCGGCCCCCGCGGAGCCCCTCGCGGACCCGACATATCAGCGGGGTTACCAGGAGGGCTACCAGCGGGCGGTCCGGGAGTCGCTGACGTCGGCGATGCCGGCCGTGCCGAGCGCTCCGGCAGGGGGCACGGCCCCCGCGCCCAGCCCGGCTCCCGCGCCGGCTCAGGGCAGCAACCCGTTCCTCGACGCCGCACCGCGCGCAGCGGCTCCGGCCCCCGCGCCGGCTCCTGAGCAGGTGCCGACCTCGTTCGCGTCGAGCCCGGCCACCCAGGCCGTGCCGATGGCGACCGCACAGCAGCCCTTCGAGGCTCCCGCTCGCGAGTTCAGCGAGCCGTACCCGACGGGTGCTGTGTATGACCCCACGTACGGTTCGCCGGCACCGCTCGCCAAGCGGGCGGCCGGTACGGACGGTGACGGGAAGGATCCGCTGGACCCGGAGTACGTGCGGGACTCGGTGGAGGCTCGGTCGGAGTGGACCGCCTCGGCGGTCCTCTACGAGGAGATGACGAGTCTCCTGCGCCGAGGGGCCTATCAGGAAGATGATGTGAAAGAGAACGACTCGTACCGTCCGGCGGCCGTCAACACCGAGGTCGTGGGCGGCGGTCTGACCCGTCGCACGCGCGGCGCCTCCGGCACCGGGGCGGACCCCACTGTCGAGCGCCTCTCAGCTCGCATTGACCGTGATCCTGAGCAGCTTCGCTCACGTCTCTCGGCGTTCCAGTCGGCCACCGCGCGTGGCCGGTCGGAATCCGTGGACGAGGGCGAATCGGAGCACGAGAACGGCAAGAAGGTCGCTGGGGACTCGACGTGGGCACCCTCGACCGTGAATCATGTCCCTGACTCAGCGCCGCAGTCGCGGTGACAAGCGCGTCTGTGGATTCTGACTAGGAGGAACAGAGAGTGACCCTCAGCACCGA
This sequence comes from Promicromonospora sp. NPDC023987, assembly GCF_040639055.1. NCBI lineage: Bacteria > Bacillati > Actinomycetota > Actinomycetes > Micrococcales > Promicromonosporaceae > Promicromonospora > Promicromonospora sp. NPDC023987. Next base: position 58,429 of record NZ_JBEZZF010000033.1, read on the forward strand.
AGCAACGAATTTCGGGTGGCTGCTCGACAACTTCGTGCGTACGGTTCCCGGCAGCCGGCACACGCTCGTCGTGTCGGCGGACGGCCTGCTCATGGCGATGTCCGACCAGCTGGACCGCACCAGCGGTGACCAGCTCGCGGCAATCGTTTCGGGTATGTCAAGCCTTACGCGTGGAGCTTCTCGGCAGCTCAACGGCGGTAATGTCCGTCAGGCAATCATCGAGATGGACAACGGCTTCCTTTTCCTGATGAATGTCTCGAACGGGTCCGTGCTCGGCGTGGTGGCGGAGGCTACGTGCGATATCGGTCTTATCGGTTACGAGATGGCTCTCCTGGTGTCCCGCACCGAGGCCACGCTCACGCCGCAGCTGATCTCGGAGATGCGTGGCAGCCTCCCGGTCGATGGGCAGACCCGAGCCGCCAGCGTGGGATGAGGACTCGACCATGACGTACGCACCTTTCGGTTCCCAGGGACATGGGGACGTCCGTGAGACGTCCACCGTGCGCCCTTACGCGGTCACCGGAGGCCGGGTGCGGTCGGAGCTGTCCGACCTGCCGCTCGAAGCCCTCGTGGAGGTTCTGCCCGGCGCGGTCAGCAGCTTCGGGCTGCCGCCCGAGAAGCGCGCGATCCTCCAGCACGCCGCACACACATACGTGTCGATCGCCGAGCTCTCAGCCCTTCTGCGGCTGCCCCTCGGTGTCGTCCGGATCCTTGTGTCGGACATGCAGGAGGAAGGGCACGTCACCGTGCACACCTCGACACCGGTTAACGTCCACACAGGCCACGGCAGCTCGAACTCGGGCCTGTCGCTGAGCGTCTTGGAGAGTGTTCTGAATGGCATTTCCGCCCTCTGACGGCGGGGCCCGCAGCGGTCCCAACTGGGCCCCGGTGTCGGGCAACGCCGGCACTGCGACCGCTAGCTCCAACACGCCTGCGCGCCAGAGCGTGCTGGGTGGCGGCGGTGGCGCACCGGCGCCCACCGCACAGGCGTCCCGTCCGGCGCAGGCGCAGCCTGCACCGCCCGTGATGCAGCAGGCCCCGACCGGCAACGCCGGTGCACAGGCGGCTCCGGGCGCGCAGCCCGCGGCCGAGCGCACCGCGCCGACCGTCGTCAAGATCGTCGTCGCCGGTGGCTTCGCCGTGGGCAAGACGACGTTCATCGGTTCGATCTCCGACGTCGAACCGCTGAACACCGAGGCCGCTATGACGGAGCACTCGGTGGGCGTCGACGACGCCGGTGGCGTCACCGACCGCAAGACCACCACCACGGTGGCCATGGACTTCGGTCGTGTCGAGCTCCCGGGCAACCTGTGGCTGTACCTGTTCGGTACCCCGGGCCAGGACCGCTTCCTCTTCATGTGGGACGACCTGGTGCGCGGCGCGATCGGTGCCGTGGTCCTGGTCGACACCGACCGCCTGGAGCAGTGCTTCCCGGCGATCGACTACTTCGAGTCGCGCAACATCCCGTTCGTCGTGGGCGTCAACTGCTTCGACGGTGTGGCCAAGCACCGGCTCGAGGACGTGCGCGAGGCACTGCAGATCCCCTCGCACGTGCCGATGCTGTACACGGACGCACGCTCCCGCGCGGCGACCAAGCAGACGCTCATCGCGCTCGTCCAGCTCGCGATGCGTCAGCTGCGGTCCGGCGCACAGGCGCAGGGCTGAGTCAGGCTCCAGTACTCCGCGGACGGCGGGCCACCCTGAGGGCGGCCCGCCGTCGCTGTCCGGGCAGAGGCTAGACTGTGTGGCCGCGCCGCCTCCGCCTGTTGCAGGGTGGGTTCGACGCGGCGAGGAGGGCTGACAGAGCGGCCTAATGTGACGGTCTTGAAAACCGTTGTGCGGCAACGCACCGGGGGTTCGAATCCCTCGCCCTCCGCTTGTGATGAGTCGGGACATCGTTGATAGATGTCCCGACTCATTGCTTTGTGACGGCATGGACCGCGGCGGGCCTGGAGCGTTGGGTCAGGCTGTGGGAAGGCAGCAGAGCTGCATGGACCTGAGTCGGTCGGCGGTCGCCCGGCCCTTGAGCGTCTGGCCTGTGTGGACGCCGAGCTCGTGGGAGTAGGCCGTTCGCGAGTGCCAGTCATCCCGCTACGTGCGAGGGCCATGAAGCCCTGACCGGCGGGTTCGCCAGGACCTGACAGTTGCCCCAGGGGACTGCCCCAGGAACGGTTGACATCTGATCTGTACCGGCCTGAGGTCGGTGCTGGAAGGATGTTGTTGTGCCCAAGGCTTACCCACCCGAGTT
>NZ_JBEZZF010000034.1:0-58174 GCF_040639055.1 Promicromonospora sp. NPDC023987
GTCGAGACCTGGTGAGCCACTCACGGGGTCTCGACAGGCTCGACCAGCGGTGGGGGGCTCGACCAATCGGTGGGCGGCGCGCGGTCAGCGCAGCTGGGCCTCGATCAGCGCGTCTTCCTCGTCCTCCGCCGTCCGACGGCGCTCGCGGGCCGGCCTGCGCGCCCGCACCCCGTCGGCGTCGGCGTGGTCGGCCGAGGCGAGGAGCAGGTCGCCCGCAGAGACCGACTCGCCCCGCAGCGCCCCGCGCTCCCTGCGCCACAGCAGGACGTACCCGCCGATCGCGCCGATCGCGAAGATGCACCACTGGAACGCGTACGACAGGTGCGACCCCGGGTCGGTGTCCGGCTTCGGGAGGGTGGTGAGCGAGGCCTCGGGCGCCGGGTCCTCGGCCCGCAGCGCGCCGTACGCGCCGACGGTGCGCCCCTCGGCCCATCCGGCACCGTCCGGTCCCGCCGCGAGCACCTGCTCGGTCGAGATCGCCTGCACCTGCCCGGGCACGCTGCCGCGGGCCGACGGCGGCTCGTCCGCCCGCAGCGACACGACGACGCGCACCGGGCCCGACGGCGGCGGCGGGAACTCCCCGGGCCCCGACGCGTCCCGCCCGAGCGGCACGGTGCCACGGTTGACGACGATCACGATGTCCTCTCCCGGGAGCCGGGCCTCGAACGGGACCAGCACGTGGTAGCCGTTGCGCCCGGCGACGGGCCGGTTGCGCAGCACCACCGTCGCGTCGGTGACGTACTCTCCCTCGAGCTCCACGCGCTGCCAGACCTCCGAGTCCGGCACGACGGCGCCCGGCCCGTCCAGGATCTCCTGCACGGGCACCACCGGCGCCGACCAGTTGGCCTTGACGAGGTCGATCTCGGCGTTGCGCGACTCGGACCGCTCCCACTGCCAGCGCCCGGCCACGAGGCAGAGAGCGGCGAGGACCACAGCGGCCACCGCGAGGATCACCCACTGCCGTGTCGTCCGGGGGCCGCGGGACTCGTCGCCCGGGCCACCTGCGCTCATGACGCCCGCGCCGTCGGCGCCCGTGGTGCCGTCGCTCACGACACCCGGTCCAGCTCCGCCACCGCCACCGTCTGCTTCCAGAACGACCGTGACGCCAGGAAGTGCTCGAGGTGCTCGCGGTGTTCGTCGCACGCGAGCCACACCTTGCGGCGCTCGGGCGTGTGCAGCTTCGGGTTGTTCCACAGCAGACCCCACGACGCCTGGGCGCGGCAGCCCTTGGCTGAGCAGATGAGCTCGCCGTCGGGCACAGGGTCAGGTGCGGGGCCGGAGAGGCCGAGGAGGTCCATCGGGAGTTCTCTCAGTCGTCCACGTGGTCGATGACACGGCCGGCACCCGGCGCGCCCGTGGCGCTGGGGTCGCTCGGTGCGTTCGGCACGTCGGGGGAGGTGTCGGGCAGCTCGGTGAGCGCGGGGGCGGCGGGCGGCGTCACGGGCGACGTGTCGTGCGTGACCTGGTCGCGGCCCGAGTTGGCGATCAGCACCGCCGAGTACGGCAGCACCACGGCGGCTGCGACGAGCGCCCACCGGACCCAGCCGTCCACCAGCACGGCGCCGATGATGCACACGACGCGGATGGACATCTGGATGAGATAGCTGCGCGTTCGGCGCGCCTGGTCCACAGCCAGCGGCTCAGGGGCCGAGGTGATGGACGGGACCGGCTCGCTCATCCTGTCAGTCTACGTCCGCGGCGAACCGGGCGGGTACTCCCTGCGGCGTCGGCCGAAGCACGTGCGCCACGGGGAGTTGTTGTAGGAAACCGACAAGGACCGGTGAATCCCTGTGGCCCGGCGCGCGCGGCGCGCGGCCGACGCGCGGGGTAGCGTCGCAGCGGACCCGGATCGACCCAGGTACCGGCCGCGGCCCCCAGCCTCGCGCGGCCTCCATGCGAACTTGCGCCAATCCAGCATCGAGGAGTTCAGGTGACCACCATGCCCGCCACTCAGAGCATTTCCGCAGGTCCGACCGGCCGAGTAGTCGTCGTGACGGGTGCCGCCCGCGGCATCGGCCGCGCTATCGCGGAGCGCTTCGTGGCGGACGGCGACCGCGTCGCCACGATCTACCGCGGCGGCGACCTGCCCAAGGGCGTCGAGGCCTATGTGGCGGACGTCACCGACTCGGCGGCCGTCGACGCGGCGTTCACTGCCATCGAGAAGGACATGGGCGGCCCCGTCGAGGTGCTCGTGGCCAACGCCGGCGTGACGAAGGACCAGCTCCTCATGCGCATGAGCGACGAGGAGTTCGAGTCGGTCGTGGACGTGAACCTCACCGGCACGTTCCGCTGCGTCCGCCGCGCGTCCAAGGGCATGATCCGGGCGCGGAAGGGCCGCATCGTGCTGCTCGGCTCGATCGTCGGCCTGTCCGGCGGCGCCGGCCAGGTGAACTACTCCTCCTCGAAGGCCGCCCTGGTCGGCATGGCGCGTTCGATCACCCGTGAGCTCGGTACGCGCGGCATCACGGCGAACGTCGTCGCGCCCGGATACGTCGAGACGGACATGACCGCCGCGCTGTCCGACGACGTGCGCAGCCACTACCTCAAGACGATCCCGGCGGGCCGCTTCGCCACGCCCGACGAGATCGCGGCCGTCGTGTCGTTCGTCGCATCCGACGCGGCGGGCTACGTCACCGGCGCGGTCATCCCGGTCGACGGTGGCCTCGGAATGGGGCACTGAGCCGTACTCTGGCGCCGCTACCAGCGGTTTTGCCCGAATAAATCCAACATTCGGGACATCAAGCACGGCGCGGAGTTTCGTTCCACGCCGCAATCCGCATTACGCTCACACCCAGCGCAGGGGTCGCCTCGGCACGCCCTGCGCCCGATCGGAAGGACAACATGGGTCTCCTCGAAGGTAAGAAGCTGCTCGTCACGGGCGTGCTGACGGACTCGTCGATCGCATTCCACGCCGCCCGGCTCGCTCAGGAGGAGGGCGCTGAGATCGTTCTCTCGTCCTTCGGGCGGCAGATGAAGCTCACGCAGGCCTTCGCGAAGCGGCTGCCGGTCGAGGCCCCGGTGGTCGAGCTGGACGCGACCAGCCAGGAGAACCTCGACGGTCTGGCCGACGCGGTGCGCGCGGAGGGCTTCGAGCGGCTCGACGGCGTCGTGCACTCGATCGGGTTCGCGCCGCAGTCCGTCATGGGCGGCAACTTCCTCACGGGTACCTGGGAGGACGTGGCCACCGCGCTGCACGTCTCCACGTTCTCGTACAAGTCGATCGCCGTGGCGGCGAGGGAGCTGATGACGGACGGCGGCGCCGTCGTCGGCCTGACGTTCGACGCGCAGTTCGCCTGGCCCGTGTACGACTGGATGGGCGTGGCCAAGGCCGGCCTGGAGTCCGCGAACCGCTACCTGGCGCGCGACCTCGGGCCCGAAGGAATCCGCTGCAACCTCGTCTCGGCAGGGCCGATCCGGACCACCGCCGCCAAGTCCATCCCGGGCTTCGCGACGATGGAGGACGCCTGGCCGACCCGAGCCCCGCTCGGCTGGGACCAGACGACCGCGGAGCCGGCGGCGCGTGCCGTGTGCGCGCTCCTGTCGGACTGGTTCCCGGCGACCACCGGTGAGATCGTGCACGTCGACGGCGGCGTGCACGCCATGGGTCAATAGACCCGGCTCAATAGATGGGCAGGAGGCTTTGATGGGCAGAGCGTCGGGCACGGAGCCCACTACTTCGCCGGGACGGCGTCTGGTGTTGCTCCGGCACGCGAAGGCGGAGCCGCCGTCGGGACTTCCCGACGAGCAGCGTCCGCTGGCACTGCGTGGCCGGGACCAGGCGGTGAAGGTCGGTGCGGCGTTGGTCGCGTCCGGCCTCCTGCCCGACGCCGTCCTCGTCTCCGGGGCGGTGCGTTCCCGCCAGACGTGGGACCTCGCGCGCAAGCACCTGGGGGAGCCGCCGGTGGCGTTCACCGACGACCTCCTTGGCGCGATGCCGCGCGGCGTCCTCGCGCTGGTGCGCGAGCTCGACCCTGCCGCGCGGACCGTGCTGGTGATCGGTCACGAGCCCGCCATGGCGGGCACGGCCGAGCTGCTGGCCGGTCCCGGGTCGGAGGACGGCGCCCTCGCGCAGGTGCGCGTAGGCGTCCCGACGGGCACCTATTCGGTGCTGCACGCGGACCTCGACTGGCCGGAGTGGGACCGCAAGCTGGCCCGCCTGACGGAGGTAACCCGCCCCGCCTGACCCCTCCTCCGTTGAGTGCGGGCTATTTGTTGCCGGAGACGTCTCTGGCCCACAAATCGCCCGCACTCAACGTGCTAGAGGAGGGTGAGGATTCCGTCCAGACGACCCTCTACCGAGTGGGGGGCCTGTTGCCGGACCAGCGGCTTGGCGTTGAAGGCCACGCCGACGCCGGCGATCTCGATCATGCCGAGGTCGTTCGCACCGTCGCCGACGGCGACCGTGTGCTCCAGCGGGATGTCCAGGGCCGCGGCCCACTCGCGCAGCGTCGCGGCCTTGGCCGCCCGGTCGATGACGGGGCCGACGGTGCGGCCGGTCAGCACGCCGTCCGCGACCTCCAGCCGGTTCGCCCGCAGGAGCTCGATCCCGAGCTCCTGGGCGACCGGCTCCACGATCTCCGCGAACCCGCCGGACACCAGCCCGAACGCCCAGCCGCGCGCCTGGCACTCGGCCACCAGCTCGCGGGCGCCCGGCGTCAGCTCCACGGCGGCGCGCACCTTGTCGAGGGCTGCGACGGGGACGCCGGCCAGGGTCGCCACCCGCTCCCGGAGCGACGCCGCGAAGTCGAGCTCGCCGCGCATCGCCCGCTCGGTGACGGCCGCGACCTCGTCCCGGGTGCCGGCATGCTCGGCGATGAGCTCGATGACCTCCTGCTGGAAGAAGGTGGAGTCCACGTCGGTCACGATGAGTCGCTTCACGGGACCAGTGTGCCGGACTCCTGGCCCTAGCGTTTTCGAGGCCTAAGCCACTTCGCTTTGGACGGCTCCAAAGCGAAGTAGCTTAGGCCTCGAAGGAGATGGCGGCCCGGCGCCCACGGCAGCACGAGCGTCAGTCGACGATCGTGCCCTTCGGGACCACCACCAGGCCGCTCTCCGTCACCGTGAAGCCCCGGGCCCGGTCCTCGTCGTGGTCGACGCCGATGCGGGCCCGCTCGTTGATCACCACGTTCTTGTCGACGATCGCCCGGTGCACGTGCGCGTACCGGTGCACCTGGACGTCGTCCATCAGCACGGAGTTCGAGACGTTCGACCAGGAGTGCAGGTGCACGCCGGGGGAGAGCACCGATCCTCCGGCCTGCGCGCCCGAGATGAGCACCCCCGGCGAGACGATCGACTCGACCGCGTGCCCCATGCGCCCGGGACCGGCGTGCACGAACTTCGCCGGCGGCAGCCCCGTGTAGCCCGTGTACAGGGGCCACTCGTAGTTGTAGAGGTTGAAGATCGGGTGCACCGCGATGAGATCGGTGTGCGCGTCGTAGTACGAGTCGATGGTCCCGACGTCGCGCCAGTAACCGCGGTCGCGGTCGGTGGAGCCGGGCACGTCGTTGCGGATGAAGTCGTACACGCCGGCCTCGCCCTGCGCGACGAACGCGGGGATGATGTCGCCGCCCATGTCATGCCGCGAGTCGGGGTTCGCCGCGTCCTTGGTGACGGCCTCGACCAGCGCGTCGGCGTCGAACACGTAGTTGCCCATGGAGGCGAGGATCTCGCCGGGGGAGTCGGGCAGGCCCGTGGGGTCGGTCGGCTTCTCCAGGAACTCGCGGATCTTCGTGGGGTCGTCCGGGTCGACGTCGATGACGCCGAACTGGTCGGCCATCCCGATCGGCTGCCGGATCGCGGCGACCGACGCCCGCGCCCCCGACTCGATGTGCGCGTCCACCATCTGGGAGAAGTCCATGCGGTAGACGTGGTCGGCGCCGACCACGACGACGATGTCGGGCCGCTCGTCGTCGATGATGTTGAGGCACTGGTAGATCGCGTCGGCGCTGCCGAGATACCAGTGCTTGCCCACGCGCTGCTGTGCCGGGACCGGCGCCACGAAGTTCCCGAGCAGCGGCGACATGCGCCACGTCTTCGAGATGTGCCGGTCCAGGGAGTGGGACTTGTACTGCGTCAGCACGACGACGTGCAGGTACCGCGAGTTGACGATGTTGGAGAGGGCGAAGTCCACCAGACGGTAGATGCCGCCGAAGGGCACTGCGGGCTTGGCGCGGGCGGCGGTGAGCGGCATCAGCCGCTTTCCCTCGCCGCCGGCGAGGACGATCGCAAGGACGCGGGGGGCGGAAGCCATACGGGTGACATTAAGCCCTTTTGGGCTGGTCCGTCAGGTGGCGCGCGGAGACTTCGCGCACGCTAGGTTTGGCCACGTGCCCGACGTCGCTGCCGCCCCCGGCTTTGCCCCCCGTTCCGTTCCCGCGCCGGAGCCCGCTCGCGGCCCCGCCCACCAGCGCGCGAGCAGCCTCCGCGTCGACCTCCTGACGCGCGAGTTCCCGCCCCATGTCTACGGCGGCGCGGGCGTCCACGTGGCCGAGCTGGCCGGGGTGCTGGCCCAGCACGCCGACGTGCGGGTGCGCTGCTTCGACGGCCCGCGCGACGCCGCGACGGAGTCGTCGGGTGTCACGGGCTACCGGACGCCGGCCGCCCTGTCCGGCGCGAACGCGGCGCTGGCCACCCTGGGCACCGACCTCGTCATGGCCGACGACGTGGCGGGCGCCGACCTGCTCCACTCGCACACCTGGTACGCCAACATGGCGGGCCACCTGGGCGGCCTGCTGCACGGGGTGCCGCACGTCGTCACCGCGCACTCCCTCGAACCGCTGCGCCCCTGGAAGGCCGAGCAGCTCGGGGGCGGGTACGCGCTCTCGTCGTGGGCCGAGCGCACCGCCTACCTGGGCGCGGCCGGGGTCATCGCGGTCTCCGCGGGCATGCGGGCCGACATCCTGCGGGTCTACCCGGAGCTCGACCCGGAGCGGGTGCACGTGGTGCACAACGGCATCGACCTGGCGGGCTGGCGGCGCCCCGCCGCGGACGACGTCGCGGCGCAGGGCGCCGCAGCGGCGACCGTGCGCAGGTACGGGATCGACCCGGACCGCCCGGCGGTCGTGTTCGTCGGTCGGATCACCCGGCAGAAGGGCCTGCCGTACCTGCTGCGGGCCGCCGCCGAGCTGCCGCCCGAGGTGCAGCTCGTGCTGTGTGCGGGCGCGCCGGACACACCGAGGATCATGGCCGAGGTGGTGGGCCTGGTCGAACGACTGCGCGAGTCCCGCACCGGTGTCGTCTGGATCGAGGAGATGCTCCCGCGGCCCGACCTCGTGGCGGTCCTGTCGGCCTGCACCGTCTTCGTCTGCCCGAGCGTCTACGAGCCGCTCGGCATCGTGAACCTCGAGGCCATGGCGGTGGGCCTGCCCGTGGTCGGCACGGCCACCGGCGGCATCCCCGAGGTGGTCGACGACGGCGTCACCGGCGTGCTGGTCCCCATCGAGCAGGCCGACGACGGGACGGGCACGCCGCTGGACCCCGACCGGTTCGTCGCCGACCTGGCGGGCGCGCTGACCCGGGTCGCGACCGACCCGGAGGGCGCCGCGGCGATGGGGGCGGCGGGCCGCCGTCGGGCCGAGGAGCACTTCACCTGGTCGGCGATCGGCGACCGCACGATGGAGGTCTACGAGCAGGTGCTCGCGCAGGGCTGAGACGTCGGTACTTTCGTCGGTACCGGCCTGCCCCGCCCGCGGGCGAGGCTTCCCCCATGATCCAGATCGAGCACCTGACCAAGAGATACGGCACGACCACGGCGCTGCGCGACGTGACCTGCGAGGTGGCGACCGGCAGCGTGACGGGCCTGCTGGGGCCGAACGGCGCGGGCAAGTCGACGCTGATGCGCGTGGTCCTGGGCCTGGACCATGCGACGTCGGGCACCGCGCTGGTGGCAGGCCGCAGGTACGCGACGCTGCGCCGGCCGCTCCACGTCGCGGGTGCCCACCTGGGCGGGCTCGCGGTGCACCCGCAGCGTTCCGCCCGGCAGCACCTGCTCGCGCTCGCGCGGAGCAACCGCATCCCCGCCACCCGCGTGGACGAGGTGCTCGACCTCACCGGGCTGCGCGGCGTGGCCCGACGGCGGGCGGGCGGCTTCTCGCTCGGCATGGGCCAGCGGCTCGGGCTGGCCGCCGCGCTGCTCGGCGACCCGGGCACGGTCCTCCTCGACGAGCCGGTGAACGGCCTGGACACCGACGGCGTGCGGTGGATCCGTCGCCTGCTGCGCCGCCTGGCCGACGACGGGCGCACCGTCCTGATCTCCAGCCACCTCATGTCCGAGGTGCAGCTCGTGGCCGACCGCGTGCTGGTGCTCGGCAAGGGCCGCCTGCTGGCGGACCTGCCCACGGCGGACCTCGCCGCGCGGGCCACGCCGGAGCACCTGGCGGAGGGGATGTCGGCGCTCGAGTCCGGGTACCTCAACCTCGTCGAGGACTCCGCGGAGTACGTGGCCGGCGCTGAGTACGTGGCCGGCGCCGATGACGCGACCGGCGCCGGGCGCCCGGCGTCCGGTGCCACCGTGCAGTCCGGTGCCACCGTGCAGTCCGGCGTCACCACGCAGGAGGTGCGGCATGGCCGCTGAGCCGCTCCGCGAGCTGTCCGCCGTCGTCCGCTCCGAGTGGGGCAAGGCGTGGTCGGTCCCTGCCGCCGTGCTCTGGCTGGGGATCGCTGTCGTGATCGCCCTCGTCACGGCCATGACGCTCGCCAACGACGTGGTCCACGCCGTCTCGACGGGTGAGCTCCCGCCGGGCACCCGGACGCCGGTGTCGGAGGTCCTCGGTCCCGTGGTGAGCTTCGCCCAGATCGCGGTCGCCGGGTTCGCGCTGCACCTGGTGACGCCCGAGTACGCGGCCGGATCCATCGGGCCGGTGTTCCTGGCCACGCCGCGCCGGTGGATGGTCGTCGCGGCCAAGACGGCAGTGGCGGGCGCCGTCGCGGCGACGCTCGGTGCGGTCCTTGGCCCCGTGTCGGCCCTGTTGGCCGACGTGGTGCTGGGCAGCCACGCCGGCGCCCCCGTCCCGGTGGCCGAGGCCTCGGCCGGAGCAGCCGGGGTGTTCGCCGCCGCCGCGCTGGTCGCCGTGGGGCTGGGCTTCCTGTGCCGTAGCGCGGTGGGCGCCCTGTCGGCCGCGTTCGTCCTGCTCGTCGTCACGCTCGCGGCACCGGACACCGCCGGCCGGTGGTTGCCCGGCCCGGCCGGGGCGGCGTTCGTCTCCGGCACCGCGGACCTCTCCCGGCCGTTCGCGCTCGCGGTGCTGGCCACCTGGTCCGCGGCGACCCTCGGCCTGGCCGTGTGGACGGTGACCCGCCGGGATGCCTAGCCTCGGGCCGATGAGAACGCACCCGGTGCTGCGCTGGGCCGTCCCGGCATTCCTGGTGGTCCAGGCCGGGGTGCTGGGGCTCGCCTGGTGGGCGGGCTCCGGGCTGCTGCTCGCCCTGGCGGAGCTGGCGGCGCTCACCGGGTTCGCCTGCCTGCTGCTCCTCGGCCAGTACCTGCTGCTGCGCGGCAGGTACACCCGGGAGCGGGAGGCCGCTCGGCGGGCGGCCGAGCGGCGCCGGGTCGCCGACGAGGTGCACGACCTCGTGGGCCACGAGCTCAGCCTCATCGCCATGCAGGCGGGCCTGCTCGAGCTGCGGGCGGACGCCGCGGACGCGAAGCTCGCCGGGCAGCTGCGGGCGCAGGCCGAGCGCGCCGTGGCGAGCCTGCACGACACCGTCGCCCTGCTGCACGGGACGGCACCCGACGAGCCGGTGACCGACGACATCGAAGACCTCGTGGCCCGGGCCCGGCAGGCCGGCGCGCGGGTCACGCTGCACGGGGAGGTCGACCGGGTGGCGGTCCCCGCCCGCCTCGCCGTGCACGCGGTGGTCCGTGAAGGGCTCACCAACGCCGCGCGGCACGCGCCGGGCAGCCCGGTCGCCGTCGTGCTGTCGACGTCGACGGGCACGGGCGGCGACGTCGTCGAGGCCCGCGTGGCGACCTCCGACCCGCCGGCGCCGACGGCGGGCGCGGGCCGTGCCGGCCACGGGCTCGACGCGCTGCGCCGCCGCGTGACGGCGCTCGGCGGACACCTGGACGTTCAGCACCACGACGGCACGCACGTCCTCACCGCCCGCATCCCCGCCCAGCCCGTCGGCGACCCGCTCGGCAGCGCCGAACCCGTCGAGGTGGCCGGCGCACGACCCCTGCGCGCCCTGGTCCGCCAGACGGCGGTGCCCGTCGTGGTGGCGTGCGCCGTCGTCCTCGGGTTCTGGACCTGGGCGTCGCACGACACGACGGCGGAACCCGAGGTCCTCGCGCGGCTCGCCGTCGGTCTGCCCACCGCCGAGCTGGACGCCCTCGTGCCCGAGCGGCAGGCACCCGTCCGCCTCGCGCGGGCGCCCGAGCCGCCCCGCGGCTCGACCTGCCGCGCCTGGACCGACGGGAACTTTCCCATCGCTGCCGCGACCGTCGAGGTCTGCGCCGACGACCGCGCGGTCACCCGCGTCACCGACCTCGCCGGGGAGCCGCTGTGGTGAGGGTCCGCGTCCTCGTCGTCGACGACGACCCCCGCGTGCGTGACGTGCTCACCGGCACCTTCGCCACCGACCCGGACATCGACGTCGTCGCGCGGGCCGCCGACGGGCGGGAGGCGCTCGCGGTGGCCCGGTCCCGGCTGCTCGACGTCGTCGTGCTGGACGTGCGGATGCCCGTGCTCGACGGGCTCGGCACGCTGGAGGTGATCCGCCGGGAGCAGCTCCCGGTGCGCGTCGTCGTGCTGACCAGCTTCGGCGAGAGCGAGTACGTGCGCCGGGCGATCGCGCTCGGCGCGGACGGGTTCCTGCTCAAGTCGGGCGACCCGCACGACCTGCTGCGGGCCGTGCGGGGCACGGCGGAGGGGGAGACGTGGCTGTCGCCCGCCGTCGCCCACCAGGTCGCGCGCGACCTGCGCCGCGGCGACGCCGGGCACGCCGATGCCGAGCTCGCCGCCGGCCGGCTCGCGGCCCTCACCGCCCGGGAGCGCGACGTGGCGGACCTGCTCGCCCAGGGCCGCACGAACGCGGAGATCGCCACGGACCTGCACCTCAGCGAGAGCACCGTGAAGGCGTACGTCAGCTCGGCGATGGACCGACTCGGGGTACGCAACCGCGTGGAGCTCGCCTGGCAGGTCTGGTCGGCGGGTCAGCGGACCTCGCCGTAGGTGGCCGCGCTCATAGCGTGCCGGGCCGTGCGGTCCACCTCGCGCAGCGCCGTGGAGCGCTGGTCCACCTGGAAGACGTTCACGGCGCCGCCGTCGTCCACCGTGCCCAGCGCCACGATCGCCCGCAGGCGGTTGGCGAGGTCCAGCACGCGGGCGCGCCGTCCGTCCAGGTGCGGCACCGGCCACGACGACGTGCTGGCGGACCGGATCCGCTCGATGGCGTCGGCGGCGTCGTCGCGCCAGCGGGCGACGTCGAGCTGGTCCAGGGCGTCCGTCGCGGTCATCAGGCTCGTGCGGAGCTCGCGCTCGGCGTCGGCGACCGAGCCGATCGCGGCGTGCACGAGCGTGGTCCACGCGGGGACCTCCAGCACGTGCCACGTCACCATGTGACCCGGCTCGATGTGGCTGCCGAAGGCCTGGACGCGGGGGACCGCCGCCCAGCTCCCCGCGGGCGTCGTGACCACCACGCACTCCCCGGCGTCGGTGGCCTCGAGGTTGGCCGCTGCGGGCACGCCCGCGGCGTCGCCGGGCGCGGGCAGCAGCGCGCACACCTCCCGCGGCCCGGTGGTCCAGGCGGTGAAGAGCGTGTCGAGATCGGTGCCGTCGGCGAAGCCGGGCAGCCCCTCGACGGTGTGCGGCTCGTCGTCGCCCACCACGGACTTCACGGCGTCCGAGGTGTCGCCGACCCCCTGCAGCCAGAGGGCGAGCAGCACGCTCCGGGGGAGCTCCTGATCGGTGTCCACCGCAGAACTGTAAATGACTCCTCCTCGGGTATCGTCGGTGCCCATGAGCTCGGTTCTCCAACTCGCGGGCGTCACCGTCCGTCGCGGCACCTCGACCATCCTCGATTCCGTGGACTGGCAGGTGAACGAAGGAGAACGGTGGATCGTGCTCGGACCGAACGGTGCGGGCAAGACAACTCTCCTCCAGATTGTCGCAGCACGCCTCCACCCGACGTCGGGCACGGCCACGATCCTCGACTCGACCCTCGGCACGGTCGACGTGTTCGAGCTGCGCCCGCGGATCGGCATCTCGAGCGCGGCGCTCGCCGAGCGGCTGCCGACGGCGGAGACGGTGCGCGACGTCGTGCTGACCGCCGCCTACGGAGTGACCGGACGCTGGCACGAGACCTACGACGAGCTCGACGAGCAGCGCGCGAAGGACCTGCTGGCGGCGTTCGACGTCGACCACCTCGCCGACCGCACCTACGGCACCCTGTCCGAGGGCGAGCGCAAGCGCGTGCAGATCGCCCGGGCCCTCATGACCGACCCCGAGCTGCTGCTGCTCGACGAGCCCGGTGCCGGCCTCGACCTGGGCGGCCGCGAGGAGCTGGTCGGCGCGCTGTCCGAGCTCGCCGCCGATCCCGCGTCGCCGGTGCTGGTGCACGTGACGCACCACGTCGAGGAGATCCCGCCGGGCTTCACGCACCTGCTGCTCATGAAGAACGCGGGCATCCAGGCCGCCGGACCGATCGAGGAGGTCCTCACCGCGGACAACCTCTCGTCGGCGTTCGGGCTGCCCCTCATCGTGGCGCACGGTGGCGGGCGCTGGCTCGCGCGTGCTGCCCGCTGAGCCCATGTCCTGACGCCTGATCTCGCGGTGTGCTGACACTTCTGCCGTGGAAACGGTCGGCACATTCGAGAAATCACGTTGAAACACCGGTTTTTGCTACCACTGTGTCAGTAGACCTTGGTAAAGTCCGGGCAAAGGTCCGAGGTGGCGGTAGATTCACCGCGAGGACCCGCTGGCGGAGAGGTTCCGCCGGTGACCGGTCACCGGCCGGAGTGGACGCTCGGAGGGAGCACCCATGGACTGGTTGTGGTGGGTAGGAGCCGCGCTGGTATTCGCGTTGATCGAACTCCTGTCGCTGGATTTCGTCTTCATCATGTTCGCGGGCGGCGCGCTGGCCGCAGGTGTGGCGAACGCAGCCGGCACCCCGCTGTGGGTGCAGGCCATCGTGTTCGTGGTGGCATCGGTGGTGCTGCTCGTGACGCTGCGGCCCACGCTGATCCGCCACCTGCGCAACAACACGCCGAAGGCGCCCACCAACGCGGAGGCGAACGTGGGGCGCACGGCGTCGGTGGTCCAGGAGGTCAGCACGGCCTCCGGGCTGATCAAGCTCAGCGGAGAGGTGTGGAGCGCGAGGGCCGTGCCCGGCTCGCCTCTGCTGGCCGCCGGCACTAGCGTTCGTGTGGTCCAGATCGACGGCGCCACCGCCGTCGTCGAGCCGGCGTAGCCGCCTGGTTCCTGGGCGCCCCAGCAGCAGTACCAGCGTGAAGCAGTACCCAGAAGTCCAGTCGGAAGCTCGCTGTTCAAGTCAGAAGCGTGAAAACCGTCCGTGCGGGCCAAGGCGCCCGCGTAAGGAGACGTCGTGGAGTCATTCGGGCAAGTCCTGCTCTATCTGATCATTGCCCTGGTCGTGATCGTCGGTGTCGTCGCGGTGATCCGTGCCGTGCGGATCGTTCCGCAGTCGGTGGCGCTCGTGGTCGAGCGCCTGGGTCGGTACTCGAAGACGCTCGACCCCGGTCTGCACGTGCTGGTGCCGTTCGTCGACCGCGTCCGCGCCGGCGTGGACCTGCGCGAGCAGGTCGTGTCGTTCCCGCCCCAGCCCGTGATCACCAGCGACAACCTGGTGGTCGAGATCGACACGGTCATCTACTTCCAGGTGACGGACGCCAAGTCCGCGGTCTACGAGATCGCGAACTACATCACGGCGATCGAGCAGCTCACGGTCACCACGCTGCGTAACGTCATCGGTTCGATGGACCTGGAGCAGACGCTCACCAGCCGTGACCAGATCAACGGCCAGCTCCGTGGCGTCCTCGACGAGGCGACCGGCCGCTGGGGTATCCGTGTCAACCGTGTCGAGCTCAAGTCGATCGAGCCGCCGCCCTCCATCCAGGGTGCGATGGAGCAGCAGATGCGCGCCGAGCGGGACCGCCGTGCGGCGATCCTGACCGCCGAGGGCATCAAGCAGTCGGCGATCCTGACCGCCGAGGGTGAGAAGCAGTCGGCGATCCTCACCGCCGAGGGTGACGCCCAGTCGCAGATCCTGCGGGCCGAGGGTGAGTCCCGCGCGATCATCCAGGTGTTCGAGGCCATCCACCGCGGTGACCCGGACCCGAAGCTGCTCGCGTACCAGTACCTGCAGATGCTCCCGCAGATCGCCAAGGGCGACTCCAACACGACGTGGGTCATCCCCACCGAGTTCACTGCCGCGCTGGGCAGCATCGCCAAGGGCTTCGGCGGGACGCCCGGCACGCCGGGCATCCCGGACCCGTCCGGCGGTGACGACAGCCCGTCGAGCGGTCCCCGGACGTCGGTGCTCGACAAGCCGCTGCTGCAGGACCCGAGCGAGGCCCTGGCCGAGGCACAGCGCCAGGCCGAGGCCGCCGTGGCCGACGCGACGAGCGCCGGCACCCGTTCGGGCGAGCCGTTCGACCCGCGCACCGAGCGCGGGCAGCTGCCCGGTGGCGGCTCGACGCCGCCTCCGCCGGTGCCCCCGGCGCCGCCGGCCGGCTGACCGTAGCGTCAGCAGCTTTCGGAAGCCCCTCGGTGTGCGCACCGGGGGGCTTCCGGCATGTCCGGAGGGACGCACTGGGACCGCTCGCCGGCGGGGCGAGATCCGCTCAGCGAAAAACCGGTTGCGGAGTGAGTGCTCACTCATTTACCGTCTGCGGTATGGACAACGAACGGCGCCGAGCCTCGCCGATGACCCCGGACGAACGGCGGGCTGCCATCGCGGCGGCGGTCATGCCCCTGGTCGCCGAGCGCGGCGTCGACGTCACCAGCCGTGAGCTCGCTGAGGCGGCGGGCGTCGCGGAGGGCACGCTGTTCCGCGCGTTCGGCGACAAGGCGGCGCTCGTGGGTGCGGCGGCCGTGGAGGGCCTCTCCCGCGCGGGGAGGCCCGAGGAGACGCTCGCCGAGCTGACCGGGATCGACCCGACGCTGCCGCTGGAACGGCGGCTGGAGCTCGTGATCGAGATGGGCCGCCAGCGGACGGCCGAGGTGATGCGCTGGATCTCCGTGCTGCGCCGCATGGCGCCGCCCCCGGGCGGCCCGCCGGGCGCTGTGGTCGTCCCCGGACCGCCGCCGGGCCCGTCGGGCCCACCGGTGGTGCCGGGGGCGGCCGCCGACCAGCACGAGCGCCTGCACAGCTATCGCCGGATGTTCATGGACCAGCGCGCCCGCCAGCACGAGGCGACGGTCGAGGGCATCACCGCCGTCCTGACACCTGACCTCCACCGCCTCCGGGTCCCGGTCGAGGTGGCGGTCTCGCTGATCGAGTCGGCGATCGCCGGTGCCCACGCGCGCGTCGACCACCTGCAGCCGGGGGTCCCCGCCGACGTCCTGGCCGACGCCCTCGTGAACGGCCTCGCCGGTCCCGGGAAAATGCCTGGCCCCGCCGGCCCGGACCCTGCAACCTCCGGTAGTGCCGTACCGGGCGCCCCGGCCTTTGGTTCTCCACCCCCCAGCCCCGAAGGGAACTGCTTTTAATGCTTGTCACGCTTGCCCGGAAATATCTGGGTCCCTACCGCTGGGCGGTGGTAGCGGTGCTCGTCCTGCAGCTGGTGCAGACGCTCGGTGCGCTGTATCTGCCCAGCCTGAACGCGGACATCATCGACGACGGCGTGGTGGTCGGCGACATCGGCCGGATCTGGAGCACGGGCGGCTGGATGCTCGTCGTCTCGCTCGGCCAGGTCGTCGCCTCCGTCGTCGCCGTCTACTTCGGTGCCCAGGTCGCCACGGCCTTCGGCCGGGACCTGCGGCGCGACCTGTTCCGGACCGTCCAGACCTACTCGGCGCGGGAGATGGCGCAGTTCGGCGCGCCCACCCTGATCACCCGCGGCACCAACGACGTGCAGCAGGTCCAGATGACCGTGCTCATGACGTTCACGATCATGGTGATGGCGCCGATCATGCTGGTCGGCGGCGTGATCCTGGCGCTGTCGGAGGACGTGACGATGTCCGGCCTCCTGCTGGTCATCGTGCCGGTGCTCGGCGTCACGGCGGGCCTCATCGTGTGGCGGATGGTGCCGCACTTCCGCCGTATGCAGAAGCGCATCGACGCGATCAACGCCGTCCTGCGCGAGCAGATCACCGGCCTGCGCGTCGTCCGCGCGTTCGTCCGCGAGCAGCGGGAGAAGGAGCGGTTCGGCACGGTGAACGAGGAGCTGTTCGACACGTCGCTGCGCGCGGGTCAGCTCATGGCGCTCACGTTCCCCGTCGTCATGCTGATCATGAACATGTCGTCGGTGGCGGTGCTGTGGTTCGGCGCGCGCGAGATCGAGGCGGGCGGCCTGCAGATCGGCTCCCTGACGGCGTTCCTGAGCTACCTCATGTACATCCTCATGGCCGTGATGATGTCGACGATGATCTTCATGATGATCCCGCGCGCCGCGGTCGCGGCGGAGCGCATCGGGGAGGTCCTGGAGACCGAGTCGTCCGTCGTCGACCCGGTGGATCCGGTGGCGCTGGTCCCGGCCGGGGACGACGGCGGGGCGGCCCCCCGCGGGCGCGTCACCTTCGAGGATGTCGAGTTCCGCTACCCGGGAGCCGAGGCGCCGGTGCTGCACGAGCTCACGTTCGCCGCGGAGCCCGGCCAGACCACGGCGATCATCGGCTCGACGGGCTCCGGCAAGTCGACGCTGCTCAACCTGGTGCCGCGGCTGTTCGACGCGACGGGCGGCTCGGTGCGGATCGACGGCATCGACGTGCGGGACGTCCTGCAGCGTGACCTCGGCTCGGTGATGGGGCTGGTACCGCAGAAGGCGTTCCTGTTCAGCGGGACCGTCGCGGACAACCTCCGGTACGGCAAGCCCGACGCCTCCGACGAGGAGATGTGGGCGGCGCTCGAGGTGGCGCAGGCGCGCGACTTCGTCGAGGCGCTGCCGGAAGGCCTGGAGTCGGTCGTCGCCCAGGGCGGTGCCACGTTCTCCGGCGGGCAGCGCCAGCGGCTCGCCATCGCGCGGGCCGTGATCCGCAAGCCGCGGATCTACCTGTTCGACGACAGCTTCTCCGCCCTCGACTACGCCACCGACGCACGGCTCCGGGCGGCTCTGCGGCCGCAGACCCGGGACGCGACGGTGATCGTCGTCGCGCAGCGGGTGGCGACCATCCGCGACGCCGAGCAGATCCTGGTGCTCGACCACGGCCGCATCGTCGGCCGCGGCACGCACACCGAGCTGCTGGCCGAGAACCCGACGTACCAGGAGATCGTGACGTCCCAGATGAGCCTTGAGGAGGCCGCATGATCGACAATGTCGAAGCCGCGATCGTGCGGGCCGACCGGGTGCGGGTGTCCCGCAAGGAACTGGAGGAGGCCGCATGAGCGCGCAGGACAAACCTCAGGGCGCGACATCGGGAGCGACGGGCGGTGCGGCGCCGTCCGGTACGGCGGGTCCGGCCACCGCGCCCGCCGGCCCGCCTCCCGGGCGCGGCCCCGGCGGCGGCGGGCCGATGGGCAGCATGGGCATGCCCGTGCAGAAGCCGATGGACTTCAAGGGCTCGCTGCGCCGGTTCGCCGGCTCGTTGCGCCCCGAACGGCGGAACGTCGTGGTGCTCCTGGTGCTGGGCATCGGCTCGGTGGCGCTCACGGTGCTCGGGCCCAAGCTGCTCGGCAACGCGACGAACGTGATCTTCGCCGGCTTCGTGGGCGCCCAGCTGCCCGCCGGCGTGAGCAAGGAACAGGCGATCGACGGGCTGCGCGCCCAGGGTCAGGACCAGCAGGCGGACCTGATCTCCGGCATGCCGGGGCTGGTGCCCGGCCAGGGCATCGACTTCACGCTGCTGCTGCAGACCCTCGGCTGGGTGGTGGCCGCCTACCTGGGGGCCTTCCTGTTCGGGTGGCTGCAGGCGCGCATCACCACCGGCGTCGTGCAGCGGACCATGCGCAACCTGCGCGACGAGGTCGAGTCGAAGCTGCACCGGATCCCGCTGTCCTACGTGGACGCCAAGCAGCGCGGCGAGATCCTGTCGCGGGTCACCAACGACATCGACAACGTCGCCCAGACGACCACTCAGACCCTCGCGCAGCTCGTGACGGCGGTGCTCACGGTGGTGGGTGTGCTCGGCATGATGTTCTGGATCTCGCCGCTCCTGGCGCTCGTGGCGCTGGTGACCGTGCCGCTGTCCGTGATCGTGACGATGCAGATCGCCAAGCGCAGCCAGCCGCAGTTCGTGGAGCAGTGGGCGGCCACGGGCCGGCTCAACGCGCACATCGAGGAGTCGTTCACCGGCCACGCGCTGGTGAAGGTCTACGGGCACCAGGAGGCCACCGCCGAGGTCTTCGCCAAGGAGAACGGCGCGCTGTACTCGTCGACCTTCAAGGCACAGTTCATCTCGGGCACCATCCAGCCCGCCATGGGGTTCCTCGCGAACCTCAACTACGTGATCGTCGCGGTGATCGGCGGGCTCCGCGTGGCGTCGGGCACACTGTCGCTGGGTGACGTGCAGGCGTTCATCCAGTACTCGCGCCAGTTCACGCAGCCGCTCACGCAGGTCGCCTCGATGATGAACCTGCTGCAGTCCGGCGTTGCGTCCGCCGAGCGGGTGTTCGACCTCCTGGACGCGCCCGAGCAGTCGCCGGACCCGGTCGAGTCGCAGAAGGTCGAGCCGGTGCGCGGGCGGGTCGCGTTCGAGGACGTCAGGTTCTCGTACACGCCCGACCAGCAGCTCATCACCGGGCTGAACCTGGTCGCCGAGCCGGGCCAGACCATCGCTGTCGTCGGCCCCACCGGAGCCGGCAAGACCACCCTGGTCAACCTCCTCATGCGGTTCTACGAGGTCGACGGCGGGCGCATCACGCTCGACGGCGTCGACACGCGCGACATGTCGCGCGACGACCTGCGCTCGTCGGTCGGGATGGTCCTGCAGGACACCTGGCTCTTCAAGGGCACCATCGAGGAGAACCTGCGGTACGGCGTCCCGG
Organism: Promicromonospora sp. NPDC023987; assembly: GCF_040639055.1. Taxonomy (NCBI): domain Bacteria; kingdom Bacillati; phylum Actinomycetota; class Actinomycetes; order Micrococcales; family Promicromonosporaceae; genus Promicromonospora; species Promicromonospora sp. NPDC023987. The sequence continues at coordinate 19,099 of NZ_JBEZZF010000034.1, forward strand.
ACGCCGCTGCGGTCGACGACGAGGAGTTCCTCGCCGCCACCCGGGCCACCCACGTGGACCCGTTCGTGCGGACCCTGCCCGACGGCTACGACACCGTCGTGGACGAGGAGGGCTCCAGCGTCAGCACGGGGGAGAAGCAGCTGCTGACGCTCGCGCGGGCGTTCCTCGCCGACCCGGCGATCCTGGTGCTCGACGAGGCGACCTCGTCCGTGGACACCCGCACCGAGGTGCTCGTGCAGGAGGCGATGAACCGGCTGCGCAAGGACCGGACGTCGTTCGTCATCGCGCACCGCCTGTCCACGATCCGCGACGCCGACGTAATCCTCGTGATGGAGCACGGCGACATCGTGGAGCAGGGCTCGCACGACGACCTGCTCGCGGCCGACGGCGCGTACGCGCGGCTCTATGCGAGCCAGTTCGCGGCCCCGGTCGTGGAGGAGCCTGCGAGCTGACCCGGCCGACATCGTTGAGTGCGGGCTATTTGTTGCCGGAGACCGTTCCAGCCGACAAATAGCCCGCACTCAACTGTCCGCGGTTTCGTTGACCGTCGGCGGCGTATCGTGTTTCGATAGTATCGACAAACGATATGCCGACGACGGGGTGACGACGATGGCCAAGTTGTTCAGCGACCAGGGCAAGAACATCGAGGTGATGGCGCTCGCGGGTGGCCTGGCGGTGCTCGCCGGGCTCGTGCTGATCGTCCGCGACCTGGTGCGGATCCTGCCCAACCGCGACGTCCCGGTCCCGGTCGACCTCGCGAGGATGCCGCAGGACCTGCTGCTGGACGGCACCGCCACGGCGCAGGCGACCGAGGTGGTGATCCGGGTCTCCGACCTCGGCCCGGGGCCGTACGCGGTGGTGCTGGCCGCCGCCCTGCTGCCGACGGTCACGCTGATCCTGGTCGCCGTGTGCTTCACCGTGCTCGGCAGGTCGTTCCGGAGCGGCGACTTCTTCGCCCCGCGGAGCGTGCGGACGATGAACGTCACGGCGCTCACGCTCGTGCTGGGCTCGATAGCGATCCCGACGCTGCAGGGGATCGCGGCCGACGGCGCGCTGGCGAGCGTCGGCGTCGAGTTCGGCCCGACACTGGAGGTCGACTGGGTCCTGTTCATGGCTGGCCTGCTCCTCGGCACCGTCTGGCACGCGTTCCAGCGCGGCGCCCGCCTGCAGCGGGACACCGAGGGCCTCGTCTGATGCCCGTGGACGACGACGAGGCCCGCGTGCACTGCCGCCTCGACGAGCTGCTCGAGGAACGCGGGATGACGCTGGCGCGGCTCGCCGAGCTGGTCGGCGTCACGGTGGTGAACCTCTCGGTGCTCAAGAACGACCGGGCCAAGGCGGTGCGCTTCTCCACGCTCACGGCGGTCTGCGACGCGCTGGAGTGCGAGGTCGGTGACCTTCTGGTCGTGGTCCCGCGCTCGTGAGACGTGCGGCTAAGGTCGGCGCGTGACCTCTCTCTTCAGAGCGCCCACCGAAGGACGCACGCCCGACCCGAGCCTGGCGCACCGGCGCGCCGACGCCACGGTGACCCTGCGCGGACCGGACGGTGCGCCGCTGGCCGACCGCGACGTCGTCGTGCGGCAGTCGCGGCACGCGTTCCTGTTCGGCTGCATCGGGTTCGACCTGATGGACCTCGCGAACGGCACGTCGCAGGACCCGCAGTACGACGAGCGCGTCGCCGACGCGTGGTTCGACGTCTTCAACCAGACCACGCTCCCGTTCTACTGGGGCACGTTCGAGCCCGAGCGCGGGGCGCCGCAGACCGAACGCCTGCTCGGCGCGGCACGCTGGTTCGCCGAGCGCGGCACCGTGGTCAAGGGGCACCCGCTGGTGTGGCACACGGTGCAGCCGGGCTGGCTCCGCGGACTGCCCGACGCCGAGGTCGAGCGCCTGCAGCGGGCGCGCATACGGCGCGACGTCGGCGCGTTCCGCGGCGTGATCGACACGTGGGACGCGATCAACGAGGTCGTGATCATGCCCGTGTTCACGGCGGAGGAGAACGCGATCACGCCCCTGGCGCGCCGCAAGGGCCGGGTCGAGATGATCCGGATGGCGTTCGAGGAGGCCCGCGCGGAGAACCCGGGCGCGACGCTGCTGTTGAACGATTTCGACATGTCCACCGCGTACGAGTGCCTCATCGAGGCCGTGCTGGCGGCCGGGATCCCGATCGACCGGCTCGGCCTGCAGAGCCACATGCACCAGGGCTACTGGGGCGAGGAGAAGACGCTCGCGATCCTGGACCGGTTCTCGCGGTACGGCATCCCGATCCACTTCACGGAGACGACGCTCCTGTCCGGCGACGTGATGCCCGCGTACATCGAGGACCTCAACGACTGGCAGGTCGAGTCGTGGCCGTCCACGCCGGAGGGGGAGGAGCGCCAGGCCGACGAGGTCGAGCTGCACTACCGGACGCTGCTGTCCCACCCGAGCGTGGAGGCGATGACGTACTGGGGACTGTCCGACCGGGGTATGTGGCTGGGCGCCCCGGGCGGCCTGCTGCGGGCGGACGGCTCACCCAAGCCGGCGTTCGACCGCCTGCACGCGCTGGTCAAGGACGAGTGGTGGCTGCCGCCCACGACGCTGCGCACCGACGCGGAGGGCCGGGTCCGGTTCACCGGGTTCCTCGGCGACTACCGGATCGAGGCGGCCGACGGCGCGGGTGGCGCCGACGGTGCGAACGGTGCGGCGTTGACGCTGGCCAGCCCGGGCGCGACCACCCTGACGGCCACCCTCCCGCCGAGGTAGTCGTCTGGCGAGGTAGTCACGTGGCGCGAGCTGGGCGACTACTTCGCCAGAGGACTACTTCGCGGTGGCGGTCGCGTGCGGGTCCGTCCCGTTCAGCGTCGCCACGACCTGGTCGTAGTCGCCCCGGGCCTCGCCGTAGCGCAGGAACTTGACCCGCTCGACCTGGATCTCGTGCGCGTCCGGCCGGGACTCCAGGAGCGACAGCACCTCGTCGGCGAACTCGTCCAGCGGCATCGCGTGCTCGTTCGTGTCCTGGCCGGGCATGAGCTCGGTCTGCACGGACGGCGGCACCAGCTCCGTCACGGCCACGCTCGTGCCGGCGAACTGCAGCCGGAGCGTCTCCGACAGCATGTGGATCGCGGCCTTGGTCGCGTTGTAGGTCGGGGTGACGCGCAGCGGAGCGTGTGCCAGGCCCGAGGAGACGGTGAGAATGGTCGCGTCGGGCCGCGACTGCAGGTGCTCCGTGAACGCGGCGATCAGCCGGATCGGGCCCAGCAGGTTCGTGGTCACGGTCGCCTCGGCGTCCTCCAGGAAGCCCGGGGTGCGCCAGTCCTCCGCTCGCATGATCCCTGCCATCGGGACCAGCACGTTGACCTCGGGGAACCGCTCGATCACTTCGGCGGAGGCCGACCTGACTGAGTCCGGGTCGGTCGTGTCGAGGCGGACGGTGGCGAACCCGTGGTCGACGGCGACGGCGTCGAGCGCCTCCTTGTCCCTGCCGCCGACGATCACTGTGTTGCCCCTGGCCTGGAGGCGGACCGCGAGGGCGAGGCCGATGCCACGGTTGCCGCCGGGGATGAAGATGGTGTTGCCGGTGATGTTCATGTCTCCACCGTGCGGCCCCTGCGCCGACCGCGGGAGAGACCCGGTGAACCAGGGACCGGCGGTCCCTGGTTCCCAGCGGCGGCACGGCGCACCATGGGCGTATGAACCGCGCAGCCCTCGCCGACTTCCTCCGCCGACGCCGCGAAGCCCTGCGTCCCTCCGACGTCGGCCTGGTGCCCGGCCCGCGCCGTCGGGCACCGGGACTGCGCCGCGAGGAGGTCGCGGCCCTGACCGGGATGTCCGTGGACTACTACGCGCGGCTCGAGCAGCAGCGCGGACCACAGCCGTCCGAGCAGATGCTCGCCGCGCTCTCCCGCGCGCTGCGCCTGAGCGTCGAGGAACGCGACTACCTGTTCCGGCTCGCGGGGCACGGCGTGCCGCGGCGCACTCCGCTCGACTCCCACGTGGCCCCCGCGCTGCTGCGTGTGCTGGACCGGCTGGAGGACTCGCCGGCCCTGATCCTGTCGGGCCTGGGGGAGGTGCTGGTGCAGAACCGGCAGGCCGAGGCGATCTTCGGTACGCCGCCCACGACGGGACTGGCCCGCAGCAACGTCTACCGGTGGTTCATGGAGCCGGAGTCCCGCGACGTCTACCCGCCCGAGGACCACGAACGGCAGGGTCGCAGCCAGGTCGCCTCCCTGCGCGCGGCGCACGCGGCTGCGGGTCCTGGCTCGGTCGCCGACGAGATCCTGCGCGTCCTGCTGCGCGAGAGCCCTGAGTTCGTCCGGGTGTGGGAGCTGCACGAGGTGTCCCGCCGGTTCGAGGACCACAAGACGCTGGTCCATCCCGAACTCGGTCGCATCGACGTGGCCTGCCAGGCGCTGTTCACCGAGGACCAGTCGCAGGCGCTCCTGGTGCTGACGCCCGAGCCGGGGAGCGAGGCGGAGGAGAAGATCCGCCTGCTCGCGGTGCTCGGGCACGAGACGTTCGCGTAGGAAGGCTGCCCGCGACGCCCGGCGGGTGCGAGGATCGTCCAGTGCACGACGACGAACGCTGCCCCTGCCTCTCCGGCGACACCTACGGCGCCTGCTGCGGGCGCTACCACTCCGGTGCCGCGACCGCCCCGACCGCCGAGGCGCTGATGCGCTCGCGGTACTCCGCGTTCGCGACCGGGGACACTGCCTACCTGCTCGCGACGTGGGCCCCGCAGACCCGGCCGGACGCCGTCGAGACCGGCGACGAGCAGTGGCGCCGCCTGGACATCCACCGCACGGAGCGCGGCGGGCCGTTCGACACGGTCGGCGTCGTCGAGTTCACCGCCTTCTACCGCTACCCGGCCTCCGGCGTGCGCGGGAGCCTGCACGAGACCAGCCGCTTCGTGCGCGAGGACGGCCGCTGGTACTACGTCGACGGCGACCGTGCGGCACGCGACGGCTAACCGCGGTGTCCGCTCCGGCCGTGGTGCACCGGATCGGAGTCGTGGTGGATCGGTGTTGTGGCGCCGGTGTCGTGGTGGCCGGTGGGGTAGTCCCAGGGCAGAGGTGCCAGGTCCGGTGAATTTCGTTCGGCTCAGCCCCGCGTAGTCCGGCCGGGCTGAACTGTTCGGCTCAGGCGACAAGTACCAACCGGAGCCGAACGAAATTCACCGGACCTGGCACCCACCGGAACAGCACACCTTGCCTGCCGGGTAGGCCGCCACGTGCCACCCGGCCGGGCCGGTCAGTCGGCCTCGAGGACGAAGTAGATGAAGCAGACGAAGGCCGTGCGCTGCCCGTTGGCGATGCGTGGCGGCAGGAGCTCGGGCGGAGTATCCGGTGCGGGCGGCGGCTCGCTCAGGAGGCGGACGCGGAATCCCGCACCGGCGAACGCGTCGAACATCGCGTGCAAAGGCCGGTGCCAGAACGTGAGCACCGCTCGTTCGCCCGCGAGCTCGAACTCGTCCGAGAACTGGGTGGTGGCGAAGTAGTCCTCGTCCGGGTCGGTGACCACCCGGACGGTGGGGTGGTTGACCGACAGGATGAGCCGCCCGCCGGGCTTGAGCACCCGGTGGATCTCGGCCAGGGGAGCGGCCCAGTCCTCGAGGTAGTGCAGGACGAGGGAGGAGACGACGTCGTCGAACGAGTCGTCCGCGAACGGCAGGGGCCGGGCGAGGTCCGCGACGTGCAGCGGCACGTCGTCGCCCAGCCTCCTGCGCGCGTGCCCGAGCATCGCGGGGCTGCCGTCCAGCCCCGTCATGAGGGCGCCCCTGGTGCGCAGCTCCGCTGTCAGCGGGCCGGTCCCGCACCCGGCGTCGAGGATGCTTCGGCCGCGCACGTCGCCGGCGAGCCGGATCATGGCTGGCCGGTCGTAGTACGCGTTGAACAGGCTCGAGGCGTTCTCCGCCGCGTAGCTGTCGGCGAAGCCGTCGTAGTGGTCGACCTGCATCAGATCCAGCCCTCTTCCCACGCCCGGTGCGCCGCCGCGTGGCGGGTGGCGACCCCGAGCTTTGCCATCGCGGACGACAGGTAGTTGCGCACGGTCCCCGGTGCGAGGTGCACGGTGGCCGCGATGTCCGAGACAGGGGCGCCCGCGCGGGCCGCGCGCAGCACCTCCAGCTCACGGTCCGACAGCGGGCACTCGTTCTCCGTCAGCGCCGACGCGGCGATCTCCGGGTCCACGTACCGGTGTCCGACGGCGACGTCGCGCACGATCTGCGCCAGGCGCGCCGCCGGCGTCGACTTGGGCACGAACCCGCTGACCCCGGCGGCCAGCGCCCGGCGCAGGACGGCGGGCCGGGCGTGCCTCGTGACGATGATGACGCGGGGCGGCGTGCCGTCGGTCCGGGCCAGGATCTGCGCTGCCGCGTGCAGCCCGTCGGTGGGCGGCATCTCCAGGTCGAGCACGGCGACGTCCGGCCGGTGCTGCTCGGCGAGCCGCACGGCGTGCGTGGTGGTGGCCGCCTGGGCGACGACCCGCAGGTCGTCCTCGAGGTCCAGGAGCGAGCAGAGGGCTCCGCGCAGCAGCTCCTCGTCGTCGGCCAGCAGGAGGCGGATCATCCGGACACCGTAGCCGTGACCACGAACCGGTCGTCGTCGCCGGTCCACGACAGATGCCCGCCGACGGCGTCGAGCCGCTCCGCGAGGGACACGAGCCCTGTGCCGTCGCTGGCCCCGCTGGCCCTGCCGGGTCCGCCGCCCCGATGCGCGTCGTCGCCCGGTCGGGCCGGACGTGCGCCGTCGTTGTCGATCACGAGGCGGGCCCCGGCGCCGTCGGGCAGCAGGACGATCGCCGCGCGGGTGGCGCGGCTGTGCCGCAGCAGGTTGGTGGTGGCCTCGCGCACCACCAGGCCGAGGAGGCTGCGCGGCGCCTCGGGGAGGGCTGCGGCGAGGCCGGTGTCGACGTCGGCCCGGACCTCCACGCCGGCCGCCGTCAGGACCTTCGACGCGTTGGCGATCTCGGCGTCGAGGGTGGTGCGCCGGTAGCCCTGCACCAGGGCGCGGGTCTCGCGCAGGGCGTCCCCGGCGAGCTGCTGGACCTCGCGCATCGTAGCGGCCGCCCGCGCAGGGTCGGCCTCTGCCAGCCGCGCCGCGAGCTCGCTCTTCAGGGCGATCACCTGGAGGTGATGTCCCTGGATGTCGTGCAGGTCGGCGGCGAACCGGAGGCGCTCGTCGGCCACGGCGAGCTGTCCGGCGAGCCGCCGGGCATCGTCGAGGCGGGCCGCGACCTGCCAGCCACGGAGCATGCCGAGCATGGCCGGGCCGAACGCCAGCACCATCAGGGCGGGCATCCAGACGGCGTGCCACACGTCCGGCTCGCCCATGGCCAGCGCCGTGATCAGGCCCAGCGTCGGCAGGACGAGCAGCGCGGCGCCCAGCACCGCCCACGCCCGGCGTGCGGGCAGGAACATGACCAGGACCGAGAGCGTGGCCGCCGGCGGGATCGACCAGATCCCGAAGTTGCCGAGGGCGAGCGGTACCGCCGCGGCGACCCCCGTGACGCAGTAGGCGGTCACGAGCCAGCCGGTCGACGGCGCCTCGTCCCGGATCCTCCGGCCCAGCAGGACGCCGCACGTCACGATGGTCGCCGCCGTCGACAGGCCCGTGAGGGCACGCAGCCCGGCGGGGACGGCGGGGTCCAGCACCCAGTCGCCGACGGCGAAGCCCAGCACGCACGCCACGGTCCCCGCGAGGACCCACCAGATGTTGCGGCGGAAGCTCGCGAGGCCGCTGCCGCCGTCGTCGTCGACGGTCCGTGCGGTGCTCATGACGTCATCCTGCCAGCGCCGACGCCGGTCCGGGCGGCCTGCCGAGCCCTGATGACATCTGTCATGCGAGCTCATGACATGTGCTCGCGCCCGCGTGCGGTCCGGCACTACTGACCGCTGCCGCCGTCGGACAGCGTGGAGACCGGAGCGGCGAGGAACGCCGCCCGGACCGAGGGAGACGGAGACATGACGGAGACGACGGCAACGACGACGACGGTCACGACAGCGACGGCGACCGACCCGGTGACCCACCCGGTGACCGACCCGGTGACCCACCCGGCCGCACCCGCGACGCCGGGGTGGAAGGTGCTGCGGTTCGTCGCGCACCTGGCCGAGATGGTCGTCGTGATGGTGCTCGGGATGCTGCTCCTGGCACCGGCGTGGGACTGGGCGGGTTCGGCGATCGGGATCGAGGCCGTGCTGGCGCGGCCCGACGTCGCCGCGGTGGTCATGGTGCTGGACATGGTGGCCGCGATGACCGTGTGGATGCGGGTGCGGCGGCACGGCTGGGCGGCGATCCGGGAGATGAACGGGGCGATGGCGGCGCCGTTCGCGGTGCTGCTGGTGCTGTTCTGGGCGGGTGCCGTCAGCGCGGGCGACCTGATGCTCTGGGGTCACGTGCTGATGGTCCCGGCGATGGCGGGCGCGATGCTCCTGCGGCGGGCCGAGTACACGGAGCACGCCCACGGGTTCGACCTGGTCTGGCTGCGGAGCCGGTGGCCGGTGCTGGTCGGGCTGCTGCTCCTCGTCGGCACGCTCGCGGGCGGGGGAGCCGGCGTGCCGACGTGGCTGGTCTTCGCGATGGCCCTGGTTTACCCGGTGGTGGGGGTGCTCAGGAACCGCATCCGGGGGCGGGCGATGGTGGTGCTGCAGGCGGCGGGGCTCGCGGTGTTCGCGGGCATCAGCCTGCTGGCCGGTGCCCTCGTGGGGCAGGACACCGGGACGTACGTGCTCGCGGCCGGGCTCGTGGGGCACGGCGTCTGGGACGTGTTCCACCACCGGGCGAACGCGGTCGTGTGGCGTTGGTACGCCGAGACCTGCGTCGTCTACGACCTGCTGCTGGCCGCTGCGGTGCTCGCCTCGACGGTCGGGCCCTGATCGCGGACGCCCTGCGGGATTCACGCAGGATGTGACCGGCCCGCGCGTGGCGGCGCGCGTGTCGCGCCTGGCTCGCTCTACTTTTGGGCGCTATGGACAGCGCCCAGCCCAGCATTCTCGAGCTGCGGATCCACGGCATCGCGAACACCCCGCCGCACGGCACGCTCGACCTGGCGCGGGGCGAGGTGACCCGGTCGGACGGCGACGGCCTGGGCAGCTTCTGGACCCCGAGACCGCACGTCGAGGCACGGGACAAGGCGCTGCCGCCGGGACATGTCCACGCGATCCGGCCCGATGTGCGCCGGGAGGCCTACTCGTGGGGCGCGATGGCGCGGATCGGCGGCCTCCCGTTCGGCGGGCTGCTGGGCGTCGTCGGGCGCCTCGCGGTGCGCCTCCTGTGGGCTGCGATGGTCCCGTTCGGTCTGGCGAACGCCGCGTACTGGGCCCGCCGCATCCCGGCGCCGGAGCCGGGCGCCCACCGTCCGCCGTCGGGCAGCCTGCGCCCCGAGGCGACCGCCGCCCTGACGCGGGTGTTCGCGCTGGGCCTCACGCTCCTTTTCGTGTCGGCGGTGGCGACGGTGTCGCTGTCCTTGATCGGCACGCGCTGCATGGGCCTGGCCACTGCGGGGCCCGACTCCGTGGTCCCGGTCTGCGCCCGCATCCCCGCCGTGCTGTACGGCCTCGCGCGGATGGACGTCGGCGACCGGCTGGCGCTCCTGTCCCTCGCCCCGGTGCTGCTGGTCGCGATCCTCGTGGCCGTGGCGCACAGCGGCCAGGTCCGGTTCGAGTCCAAGTTCTCGGTGATGCGCGCCGGGCGCACGGTGGCGCCGTCGGGCCCGCCGCTGCACCGGGCCGGCTTCTGGTCGCAGCGGTCCGGCTCGGGTCTGCTGTGGGCGCACCTGGGCGCCGCGCTCGGCCTGACGGGACAGTTCCTCACCTGGACCCGCTACGCCGACCCCGGCCTCCCGATGCCGGGCCTCCCCGTGGCTGGGCTGGTCGTGATCGTGAGCGCGTGCGTGTTCGTCGCCCTGCGCACCGACGACGACGGCGTCCAGGCCATCACGCCCCGCTGGAAGGGCCGCGCCTGCCTCGGGGTGTTCGCGGCGGGCCTGCTCGTCTGGCTGCTGGCCTGCTACGCCTGCCTCGCCGGACCGCCGCCGCAGGACATGCCCGCGCTGATCGGCCTCGACCTCGTGCCCGCGCTGCTCGGCGTGGGCCTGTTCGGCATCGCGGCGACCGGCCTGGCCTGGCGTACCACGCGCAGCACCCGCGCCGTCGCCGCCTGGACGGCGGTGCCCGTCGTCGCCACCGTGTGCGTGGCGGTCGTGCTGGTCACACAGCCGGGCGCCCCGCTGCGGCTCCTCCTGGTCGCGCTGGCGGTGCTCGCCGTCCTGAGCCCTGCCGTCGTCGTGCTGACGGCGATCCTGCTGCGCCGTCGGGCCCACGAGGGCTGGAACGGCGCGGGACCGGGCGTGTTCCTGCTGGTGTCCGCCGCGGCGGCGGCCGTGTACTCGAGCCTGCTGGTGCTCGGCGTGCAGTGGTTCCTGCGCAACGGGGAGAGCGCCGCGCCGACCCCGCTCGGGAACGGCCTGGTCGGCATCCCCCGCGGTGTGCCCGACGCCGACCTCGTGCGCGTCCCGCCCGTCTACACCGAGTTCGGCACGGCGTCCGTGGTGATCGCCCTCGTGTTCGTCGTGCTGCTGGTCGTGGCGCTGACCGGGCCCTACGTCATGGACGTGGTCCGCTCCCGCGGGCTGTGGATCCCCGCCGCGCCGCGCACCTTCGGACCGCCCTACGGCCCGGCGGTGCCGGCCTGGCGTGCGGTGGCGAACGCCCCCGAGCCCGACGGCGGCCCCAACCCCGTGCTGGAGCGGGTGCTGCGCGGCAGGCAGGTCGCCGCGATGTCGCACCGCGCGGAGCTCGCCGCCGGCGCCCTGGCTGCCGCCGCCTACGTCGCGGCGCTGGTGGCCCACATCCCGCTGATCGCCCAGCACAGCGACACCGGCACGCTCCAGGTGCCCCCGTGGCTGTCCGGGCTCGCCGTGCCCGCCCTGGGCGTGCTCGCGGCGACCCTGGTGGTCAGCGCCCTGGCCGGGGGCACGGGCGGTGGTCCGTCGCGGCCGTGGGGCCTGCTGTGGGACCTGCTGTGCTTCCTGCCGCGCAGCGCCCACCCGTTCGGTCCGCCGAGCTACGCCGAGCGCGTGGTACCCGAGGTGCGTTCGCGGGTTGACGCCTGGCTCGCCGGCGCCGACATCGCCGACGACGCCGAGCGCGCACGCGTGGCCCCCACGCGGCGCGTGGTGCTGTCGGCGCACTCGATGGGCGGTGTGCTGGCCGCCGCGGTGGTCCTGATCCGGGCAGGCAACCCCGTGCCGGACCTCACCGACGGCCGCATCGGCCTGCTGACCTACGGCGTGCAGCTGCGGCCGTTCTTCGGCCGGTTCTTCCCCGACCTCCTTGGCCCGACGACGACCGGCACGCCGCCCTGCACCGGGCCGGGCTGGTCGGCGGACCCGTGGGGCGGGCAGGCGAGGGGTGGTCCCGGACCCGGGGCGGCCCCGGCGGCGCCGTTGACGCCGGAGCGCCCCGAGCCCGGCTCGGGGGTACAGGTCACGCTGATGTCACTGCTGACCTGCGGTGCCAAGCCCGCGTGGGTGAACCTGTGGCGGCGCACCGACTTCCTGGGCTTCCCTGTGGTGGGTTACGGGGTGAACGAGGTGGATCGCGGAGCCGAGGAGATGGACCGGTCGGCCTATCTCTTCGCCGTGGCTACCCACTCCGGGTACCAGTCGTCGTGGGCTTACCACGCGGCACTGGACGAGGTGGTCGATCGGCTGACGCCGGCTGGGCCGTCGGGTGCCCAGCCGGCGGTCACGCAGCGAGGGGAGCCGGGCTGACGACGTCGCGCAGCCTGGCCAGCGCCGCCTCGAGGATCTGGGCCACGCGCTCCTTGGTCACACCGAGGCGGCGGCCGATCTCGTCGAGCGTGCGTGTCGTGCCGTCCAGCAGCCCGAAGCGCATCTCCAGCACGCGGGCCTCCACGGCGTCGAGGTGCCGCAGGGCCTGCCGGACGCGGCGGCGCAGCATCGTCTGCTCGGGGCTGGGCCCGCTCTGGCTCGCCGACTCGGCGTGCTCCGCTGCGGCGACCGCGCGGACGATGGAGCGGCGTACCCAGCGGGTGGCATAGGCGGCGAACGTGCCGTGCGCGGGGTCGTACGAGTCCGCCGCGCGCACCAGGCCGACGTTGCCTTCCTGCACGAGGTCCATGAACGGCAGGCGACCGGAGTAGGCGCCGACGACGGCGGGCACGAGGCGGAGGTGGGCCAGGACAAGACGCTCCTTCGCGTATTGCCCGTCCTTGACCCGCGCTTCGAGCTGTATACGGAAGCTGGGGGAGACCGCTGTGGCATTGAGGGTACGCGCGGCGTCCGTTCCGGCGACCGCTCGCTCGAGGAGCGACTCGAGCTGCGCATCGTCCAGGGCCGGTGTGCGCTCGATCATCGCCGCGTAGGACTGGGGCAACGCAGGGTGCGGACTAGGTTCCTTGCCACGTCGTGCGCGGGACGACCGGGGATTTCGGGTAGTTCTCATCGCAACTCTCCTCACGAGCGGGACGAACTTTCCTTGCCCGGAGCATATGGAGTCTTGGGGCCTGGGGGAAGCGGAGACGATTTCGCTGTGAGAGATAACGGCTCGATAACGGCATGCTGCTGCGGTTCAGGGGCCGAGATCGAATTTCGGGGCGGTCGCCGCGGCGGGGAGAATGGGTCGGTGACCACCCTCGACGTCGTCCGCATCGACGACCCCGCCGACGAGCGCCTTGCCGACTTCAACAGCCTCACGGACGTCGTCCTGCGCTCCAAGCACGAGCCGGCCAAGGGCCTGTACATCGCGGAGAGCTCGACCGTGATCCGGCGGGCGCTCGCGGCCGGCCACCGTCCGCGAGCGTTCCTCATGGCGCCGAAGTGGCTGGACTCGATGTCCGACCTGGTCGCGGCGACCGGCGCGCCGGTCTACGTCGCCGAGGAACCGCTGCTCAAGGAGATCACGGGCTTCAACCTGCACCGCGGTGCGCTGGCGGCGATGCACCGCCCGCCCCAGCCGAGCGTGCACGAGCTGCTCACCGGCGCGCGCGGCGGTGCGGGGGCGCGCAGGGTGGTGATCCTCGAGGACATCGTCGACCACACGAACGTCGGCGCCGCGATGCGCGCCTGCGCGGCCCTCGGGGTGGACGTCGTGCTGTTCACGCCGAGCTGTGCGGACCCGCTGTACCGGCGGGCGGTCCGGGTCTCGATGGGTACCGTCTTCCAGATCCCGTGGACGCGGATCGACCCCTGGCCCGGCGGCATCCAGACCTTGCGCGAGCACGGCTTCACGGTGGGGGCCCTCGCGCTCGAGGAGGACTCGATCAGCCTGGACGACCTGGTGGCGGACCCTCCCGAGAAGCTCGCCCTGGTGCTCGGCACGGAGGGCGACGGGCTCAAGCCTCGGACGATCGCCGGGTGCGACCTGACCGTCCGGATCCCGATGGCCGGGGGAGTGGACTCCCTGAACGTGGCGTCGGCGGTGGCGGTCGCCGCCTGGGCGACGCGTGTGCCGGCCACATAGCAGGCACGCCATCATCCACGAGGGACGCCATGATCCACCGATCGAGGCAGATTCCGCAGAAGATGGCGTGGCCCGCGCAAGATGGCGTGGCCCGCGCAGCGAGTCAGAGCAGCTGGGACCGGCGTCGGGGCTCGGCGGCCTCGCGCTCGATCTCTTCCTGACGTCCCTGCCAGCCCTTGAACTTCTCCTGCGCCTCGAGCTCCGCCGCGCTGGGCGCCAGGCCGACCACCAGGAGCAGCAGGATCGTGCTGATGGTGACGCCGATGATCAGCGGACCGAGCAGTGCGGCGACGGACACGCCGACGTCCGGGACGATGACGGTGCCGGTGACGACCTCGGCGCGCATGGCGGCCATGCCCGTGTAGTGCATGCCGGAGACGGCGACGCCCATGATGAGCATCGCACCGGCGACCCCGGCGAAGTTGTGCACCCGCGCGGAGAGCCAGAGGCCCGCCGTCGCCGCGACGATGCCGATGAGCACCGACAGGAGCACCGTCGGCAGGTTGTACGTGAGCTCGACGCCGACGTGCACGGCACGCATGCCCAGGTAGTGCATGGCGGAGATGCCAAGGCCGGTGACGACGCCGCCGGCGACGAGAGCGAAGGGCCCGACGCCCGCCGCGCGGACGATGAAGAGGCCGAGCCCCACGACGGCGATCGCGAGCAGGCCGCTGGCGATCGTCAGGGGGACGTCGAAGCGGGTCTCGGTGCCTCGCACGTGGAACCCGAGCATGGCGACGAAGTGCATGACCCAGATGCCGGTGCCGCCGATGGAGACGGCGCCGAGGGCGAGCCAGGCGGTGCTCGCGAGGCCGTGGGAGACCCGCGCGCGGGCGGTGCAGGTCAGGCCCACGGCGCACCCGGCGCACGAGAGCAGGAACGAGATGATGGGCGTGACCCAGCCCAGCGCGAAGTGGTCGATCATGGTGGGGGCTCTCCAGCGAGTACGAGGTAAGCGTGCGGCCGGCCGCTGACGGCGAACGGCGGCCGCGCCAGGGCAAGGTCGGTGTGGGATCGCTTCCAAGTAAAGGGGGCCGAGAGGCAAGATGCACCCTTTGTACAGGGTTAACTTTGCGGAAGAAGGGGTGATCTATTCGGAACCCCGGCATCCTGTTTCCCCTCCGTTGTCCATTCGTGATAGTGCGCTGGAGCAGTCGCGTGAGTGGCCAGGCTCACTGCGTGGAGGGGTGGCACAGGGGCCACAAAGTTAGGTTAGGCTCACCGTCGTGACCACCAAGACCGAGGGGCTCGAAGCCAAGCCCTCGCGAATGTTCGACGTCGAGGTAGCGCGCGTGACGCGCCTGTGCCCGTCCTTCGTCCGCTTCACGTTCCGCGGACCGGACCTGGACAAGTTCGCGGACAACGGCCGCGACCAGCGCATCAAGCTCCTCCTCCCGGCACCTGACGGTGGCTGGGAGGGCCTGCGCCGCGACGACCCCAACTGGTATGCCGCCTGGCGCTCGCTCCCGGACGAGCAGCGCAACCCGATGCGCACCTACACCGTCCGCACCGTGCGCCAGAACCTGCGTGAGGTCGACGTCGACGTCGTCATGCACGGCGACACCGGCCCCGCCTCGCGCTGGGCCCTGAACGCCGCCGCGGGCGACCCGCTGGTCATCATGGGGCCCAACGCCGAGTACGACGGCATCCACGGGGGCGTTGAGTTCGCCCCGCCGTCGTCCAGCCACGCCCTGCTGCTCGCGGGTGACGAGACCGCGGTGCCCGCCATCGCCGCGATCTGCGAGTCCCTGCCCGCCGACGCCGTGGGGGAGATCTTCCTCGAGGTGCCGCACCCCGAGGACGGCTGGCAGCTCGGCGCGCCCGACGGCGTGCGCGTGCACTGGCTGGCACGCGACGGGCGCGAGCACGGCGACGTGCTGGTCCCCGCCGTCCAGGAGGCCGCGGACCGGCTGCTCGCGATGGGTGTGCGGCCGTCGTCGGACGTCGCGCCCGCCCTCACTGCCGCCGGGGTCGACCTGTCGGGGGAGATGGACGACGTCGACATCGACACCGGGATCCTCTGGGAGGTGCCGGTCGACGAGGCGGGCCGCCCCCTGGCGCAGGACACCGTGCTGTACGCGTGGCTGGCCGGCGAGGCGGGCGTCATCAAGACGCTGCGCCGCTATCTGGTGAACGAGTGCCAGGTGGACCGCAAGTCCGTGGCGTTCATGGGCTACTGGCGCAAGGGCCGCGCGGAGAACTGAGCCCGGCGGCTCCCGGCCTCCGGGACCATGACCGCCACCGCGGTCGGGTCAGCGCGCGATGCCGAGGTCCTCGACCACCTCGACACCCGGCATGGTGCACAGCAGCGGGCCTGGCATGAGGAGCTTGGAGCGCCGGACGCCGGAGCCCATGAGCGCCGTCGTGCCCTCCTCGGTGAACCGCGAGTCGACGAGCACGCGGTAGCCCTCGGGCAGGCCGACGGGCGTGATGCCGCCGTACTCCATGCCCGACTCCTCGACGGCGCGGTCCATCGGCAGGAACGATGCCTTGCGCACGTCGAGCAGCTTGCGCACCCGCTTGTTGACGTCGGCGAACGTGCTGGCCGGGACGACGCACGCCGCGACGCGCTCGTCCTCGCCCCGCTTGCCGGCCACGAGCACGCAGTTGGCCGACGCTTCCGGGGGCAGGCCGTGCAGCTCGTTGAGCGTGGCCGTCTCGGCGTGCTCGGGGTCGATCTCGGTGACGGCGACCTGGCTCGCGACCCGCGGGTCGGCGTCGGCCCAGGCGGTCAGCGCCGCGAGCACCGGCTCCGCGAGGAGCTCCGGGTGCTCGAGCGCGGGCGCCCAGGCGAGGTCGCCCAGCGTGGGCAGGGTGGCGTGCTCGCTCATCGGCTGTACGTCGCAGTGAGCGTGGCACGACCCAGCAGGTGGAAGTACACGTTGAACGCCACCTGGGCGTTGGTGTTGTCGGGGCCCAGCCCCAGCTCGCCGGGCTCCACGTCCAGCGCGTGCACGGCGAAGATGTACCGGTGCGGATGGTCGCCGGGCGGCGGGCCCGCGCCCTCGAAGCCCGGCGTGTGGCCGTCGCTGTGGGTGTGGAACGCGCCGGCGGGCAGGCCCGAGCCGTCCGGGGTGCCCGCTCCCGTGTCGAGGGACGTCACGGAGGCAGGGAGGTCCACGACGGTCCAGTGCTGGTAGCCCATCGGCGTCGGCGCGTCGGGGTCGTAGCAGGTCACGACGAACGACTTGGTGTCCTGGGGGAACCCGTTCCACTCGAGCGCGGGGGAGATGTTCTGGTCGTGCGCGGCGTGCGCGTCCGGCATGCGCTCGCCGTCGGTCAGGTTGCTGCTCGTCAACAAGAAGGCCGCGGGCGCGGGCAGCAGCGTGTACGGGTCCGGCGGGTAGGGGCGAGTGAAGTCCATGACCCCACTCTGCCGAATCGCCGGGTCGGGTGCCAGCGCCCCGGCCGGGTGGATCACGGGCGCGCGGCCCGCTCAGCCCACTCGCAGCAGGTGGCGGAACGCCGTCCGCGCGCGCTCCGGGCTCGGCTCGTCGCCGGTGATGAGGTCCGCGTAGGTGAGCGACTCCGACACCCGTACCAGCAGGTAGGCGAGCTCCTCCGGGGTGATGGTGCCGTCGAACGGCCGCTCGCCGAGGTCACGGACCACGAGCCACTCGACGGTCGCGACGAACCGCTGCTGGATGGGGCTGTCTGCGGTGGTGAGCAGCCGCAGGGAGCGGGCGGGTTCGCGGCGCAGGAACGCGCGGAAGTAGTCGGCGACGATGAGGTCGCGCGCGAAGGTGGTCAGCAGGCCGGCGAGCCGCTCGGCGCCGGTCAGATGCTCCGTCGCGCGCTCGGCCTGCACCAGGGTCGGCACGGCGAGCGACCAGAGCACCTCGCTGAGCAGCGCGTCCCGGTTGCCCACCCAGCGGAACACCGACGTGCGGTCCACGCCGAGCTGCGCGGCCAGGGGGCCCATGTCGATGCGATAGCCCTCGATGAAGGTGTCGCGCGCGAGGTCCAGCACACGCTGTGCCTCTGGCCGCGTGGCCAGCCGGGCGGAGAGGCGGCTCGGCGCGGCTTCCAGGCCGACGGTCGCGATCGACGTCGTTGTCATGGCGGCCATCCAACCGCTACCTGACCCTCGGTGCAACAATATGCAGAATGATGCATTCGGGGCAGCGGCGAAAGCATGAACTCTACCGGGAGGGGCCAGTACCCTGCCGCTCGGGGCGAGCATCTCGCCGCTCAGCCTCACCGCCGAGGCCCGCACCGCGGTGCCGCGGCAGCTCGTGATGTGCTGACCTCTCTACCCCGTATCGAAAGGAACCCCTGATGACTCGTACCGCCATCGTCACCGGAGCGGCCCGCGGCATCGGTGCCGCGACGGCCCGTCGGCTCGCCGAGGACGGCTACGCCGTCGCCGTCCTGGACCTCCTGGAGGACCAGGCCGCGGCCACGGCGGAGGCCATAGTGGCCGACGGCGGTCGCGCGCTCGCGGTGGGCGCCGACGTCGCCTCCGAGGAGTCGGCGACGGCCGCCGTCGCCCGCGTCACCGCCGAGCTGGGCGCGCCCACCGTGCTGGTGAACAACGCGGGCATCCTGCGCGACAACCTGCTGTTCAAGATGTCCGTGGCCGACTGGGACGCCGTGCTGAACGTGCACCTGCGAGGCGCGTTCCTCATGACGCGGGCCGTGCAGGCGCACATGGTGGAGGCCAAGTTCGGCCGCATCGTGAACCTCTCCTCGACCTCTGCCCTCGGCAACCGCGGCCAGGTCAACTACTCGGCGGCCAAGGCCGGCATGCAGGGCTTCACCAAGACCCTGGCGATCGAGCTGGGCAAGTTCGGCGTCACCGCCAACGCCGTCGCCCCGGGTGTGATCGAGACCGACATGATCCGGGAGACCGCCGAACGCATCGGCATGCCGCTCGCCGACTACCTCGGCGTGGCGGCCAAGGACGTGCCGGTGGGGCGCGTGGGTCAGCCCGAGGACATCGCGAACGCCGTGTCGTTCTTCTGCGCGGAGCAGTCCGGGTTCGTGTCGGGCCAGGTGCTGTACGTGGCAGGCGGGCCGAAGGCGTGAGTGCGGGCACCGGCGAGGTCATCGCCGTCGACTCGCCGGCTGCTCTCGCCGACGCCGTGGGCCGGACCGCCACCGGTGAGTGGTTCGAGGTCACGCAGGAGCGGATCGCCGCGTTCGCCGACGCCACCGAGGACTACCAGTGGATCCACCTCGACGCGCGGCGGGCGGCCGCCGGGCCGTTCGGCTCCACCGTTGCCCACGGGTACCTCACTCTCGCGCTGCTGCCGCGTCTGGCGTCCTCGCTCGTCGCGGTCGGCGGCACCGCGATGGTGATGAACTACGGCCTGGACCGGCTGCGGTTCCTGGCCCCGGTGCCGGCGGGCTCCCGCGTGCGGGCCGTCACCGAGATCCTCTCGGCCGAGCCGGCATCGACCGGCGTGCGTCTCGCCTCGAAGGTCACCGTCGAGATCGAGGGGGCCGAGAAGCCGGCGTTGGTCGCGCACACGCTGTCGCTCTACGTGCCGGAGCCCTGAGCTGTGAGCTGCTGCTGCTGACTCACGAAAGTCCGCTTCGAAAATGACCTGAGGTACCGATCCGGCCCGGATTCGGTGCCTCAGGTCATTTTCGAAGCGGACCGGGGTCGACCCCGGCCGGGACCCCTGCCAGGGGTGCCGGGCAGTCGTCGCCTCGTGCCGCAGCCGCATCCTTGTCGCGGCGAGGTGGGTCCGAGGCGTGGGTGCCAGGTCTGCTGAATCTCGTTCGCCCTGGCCCTGCCTTGTTCAGCCAGGCCGAACAGTTCAGGAGAGGCGACAACTGCAGCCTGTGGGGCCACGTAGTTCACCTTGGCTGAACTGTTCAGCACAGCCCGCAAACCGGGGACGCAGCCGAACGCAGTTCAGCCCACCTGGCACCCACCGACCGGGTGTGCGCACCGACCGGGTATGCGCACCGACCGGGTGTGCGCACCGACCGGGTGGGCACACCCGATCGGGTGTGCCCACCGGCCGGAGGCTGCGGGCCGGACGGGCGCCGCTGCTGGTCGGCGCGGCGTGGCGTCGGAGGAGCCCCGGGCGCCGCAGTGTTGCGAGGCCGATGGTTTGACAGTCGCACCTCGCGAGGGGTGTACTGGTGTTCTATCGAACAGGCGTTCGATGAGGTGCTCGACCATCCGGTCACCACCGGCAGACACCATCGCTGGAGGGTCATGACCGTCGTAACAGGCTCTTCGAAGAGCGACACCGGCGCTGACGTCGATACCGCAGACACCCGGCACGCGCGGGCGCTCGCGGCGCTACGGTCCGCCGAGGTGCGCACCGGCGTGCGCAGACAGGCCACCGAGTCGTCCGCCGAATCCTCCCGTGGGTCCTTGGCAGAGTCTTTGGCAGGGTCGTCCCACGGGCAGCCCCGGCTACAAGTTCTGGCACTGCGAGGCGGGCTCGCGGCTGATCCGGATCCCACCGCCCAGCCCGCGACCAGCCCCGCGGCTGATCCCACAGGCCCAGCGACTGAGCCCGCGACGGCTCCCGCCACGGCCCTCACGACTGGCCCCGCGACTGGCCCCACGACTGGCCCCACGATCCGCCCCACGGCCGGCCCCGCGACTGGCCCCGCGACTGGCCCCGCGACTGGCCTCACGACCGGCGGCCGCCCAGGCGCCGGTCCGCGCGTCCTGCCCGTGGCCCCGCACCTCGCGACCCTCCTGCCCGAGGGCGGCCTGCGCACCGGCGCCACGGTCGTGGTCCGGGGCTCGACGTCGCTCCTGCTCACCCTGCTCGCCGAGGCCTCTCGCGACGGGGCCTGGACGGTGCTGGTCGGATACCCGGCCGCCGGGATGGCCGCCGCGGCCGACGCCGGGTGCGACCTGACGCGCACCCTGGTGGTGCCGCTGCCGGCCGGGTCGGGTGTGGACGCGCCCGCTGTGCTCGCTGCGCTGATCGACGGCATGGACGTGGTGGTGATCGGGCCGGAGGTCGCGCTGCTGGAGCAGGACCACCGCCGTCTGACAGCGCGCGCCCGCGAACGGGGAACGGTGCTGGTGGCTGCTCTCCCCATCCCCGCATCAAGCGCCGGTTCGTCGATTGCGGGATCTTCGCCCCTCCAACGGCCTTCGACAGGGCGAAAATCCAGCACTCAACGAGAGGCGGGGGGTGTCGGCTGGGCCGGGGCGCACGTGGTGCTCGAGGCGATCGAGGGGAACTGGACGGGGACCGACCACGGGGCGGGCTGGCTGCGGCGTCGGACCCTGCGGGTGCGGCGTACCGGGCGGGGGAGCGCGGCACGACCCCTGCACCTGGACGTCGAGGTGCCGGTGTGCCGGGCCGCCGGCGAAGGACCGGCCGGCGGAGGCGCGCAGCTTTCCGAAGGCCGGGACTCCGGGACGAGGTCGCCGGGCGAGGAGAGCCGTCCGCAGCTGGAGCTCGTCGGATGACCGACCGCTCCGGCCCGGCGGCGACAGGAACGGCCACCCGCACCGCCTGCCTCTGGGTGCCCGACTGGCCGGTCGTCGCGGCCCTCGTCGTCGCCGGTCTGGGCCCGGAGACGCCAGCGGCCGTGACGGGCGGGCCGGGCGGCCGGATCATCGCGGTGTCGGCCCCCGCCCGCAGCACCGGGGTGCGCCGCGGCATGCGCCGTCGCGAGGCGCAGGGGCGCTGCCCCGACCTGCAGCTCTGGTCCGCCGACGACGCCCGCGACGCCCGCGAGTTCGAGCCCGTCGCCGTGGCCGCGGAGACCGTGGTCTCCGGGCTGGAGATCGCCCGCCCCGGCTTGCTCCTGCTGCCGTCGGGCGGCGCGGCGCGATACCACGGCTCCGAGCGCGACCTGGCCCGCGAGCTGATCGAGCAGGTCGCCGTCCGGACCGGTCACGAGTGTCAGGTCGGGGTCGCCGACGGGTTCCTGGCCGCGGTGCTGGCGGCGCGCGAGGACGCCGTCGTGCCGCCGGGCGTGTCGGGGGACTACCTCGCGCCCCGCCCCGCGGCGGTGCTCGTGCACGCCCGGCCCGGGGACCGCACCCTGACCGAGCTGGTCGACCTGTGGCGTCGCCTCGGCGTGCGCACCCTGGCCGAGCTGGGTGCCCTGCCCGACGCCGCCGTCGCCGCCCGCTTCGGCGACCTCGGCGTCTGGGGGCAGCGTCTCGCGAGGGGGCAGGACGTGCGGCCCCCGGCCCGGCGTCGGCTCGAGGAGGACCTGACCGTCGCCGAGGAGCTGGACCCGCCGGCGCACCGGGTCGACGTCGCCACCTTCGCCGCCCGCCGCCTGGCCGAGCGGCTGCACGACGACCTGAGCCGCCGCGGCCTGGCCTGCGGGCGGCTGCGGATCACCGCGCGCGCCGTCGACCCGGTCACGGGCGAGGCCCGCACGCTGGAGCGCCTGTGGCGCACCGACGACACGCTCGGCGGGCTGTCGGCCGCCCGGATCACCGACCGGGTGCGCTGGCAGCTCGAGGGCTGGCTCACGGCGTCGTCCCTGGGGCAGGGCGAGGCGCCCGCCCCGATCGCGGGCCTGGCCCTGGCCGCGGAGGAGGTGGCACCCGCCGGTGCGCTGCAGCCGCGCCTGTGGGGTCCGGGCGCGGGCGAGGACCTGCGCGCCCGCCGCGCCGTCGAGCGCGTGCAGGCGCTGCTCGGCGGCGACGCCGTGCTGACCGTCCGGCTCCAGGGCGGCCGCGACCCCCGGGACCGTGTGCAGCTCGTCCCCTTCGGCGAGCAGGTCCCGCCCGAGCGCGACCCCGACCGGCCCTGGCCGGGCGCCCTGCCGCCTCCGGCACCGTCCGTCGTGCTGCCGGAGCCCGTCCCCGCGCACGTGCTCGACGACGCCGGGCGCCCCGTCGTCGTCGACGTCCGGCTGGGTGTGAGCGGCGACCCGGCGCGCGTCGTCGTGCCCGGTGAGGGGGCGTGGAGCGGGCTCGATACCGCCGTCGTCGACTGGGCGGGGCCGTGGCCGGTCGCCGAGCGGTGGTGGACGCCCCAGGGCAAGCGCCGCGTGTTCCTGCAGGTGGTGGCGGACGGCGTGGGGGCCCCCGCGCTGGGCCTGCTGCTGTCGTCGTCGGCGGGGGAATGGTCGCTGGAGGCGCTCTATGACTGACAGCTCTCTGACCGACCCGGTGCTCGGGGGCGGCGTGCCGTATGCCGAGCTGCACGCGCACTCCGCGTTCAGCTTCCTGGACGGGGCCTCGCACCCCGAGGAGCTCGCGGCCGAGGCTGCGCGTCTCGGGCTGACGTCGCTCGCGATCACCGACCACGACGGGCTGTACGGGGTGGTGCGGTTCTCCGAGGCGGCGAAGAAGGTCGGTCTGAAGACCTCGTTCGGGGCGGAGCTGCACCTGCCGGTCCCGGCGGGCGCGAGCGGCGCGCCCGTGCTCGACCCGCCCACCGGGACCCCCGACCCGCGCGCCACGCACCTGCTCGTGCTCGCGCGCGGCCCGCAGGGGTACCGCAACCTGTCGAGCGCTATCGGCACCGCGCACCTGGCCGCGGGCGTCAAGGGCGCCGCGAACTACACGCTGGAGGCCTTGGGCGAGGCATCGAAGGGCGAGTGGCTGGTCCTGACAGGCTGCCGAAAGGGCGCGGTCCGCCAAGCCCTGACGACTCCGTTGAGTGCTGGATATCTGCCCTCTCGAAACGTTTCGACAGGACAAGTATCCAACACTCAACGATGGGGGGAGGGGCGTACGGGCCGGCTGGACCGGGCGCGGTGGGAGCTCGGGCGGCTTGTTGATGTTTTCGGGCGGGAGAATGTCGCCGTCGAGATCACCGCCACCGGCGATCCCCGGGACGCCGACCTGCACGACGCGCTCGCCCTGCTGGCCGCCGACGCGCGCCTGCCCCTGGTAGCCACCACCGCCGCGCACTACGCACGCCCCCGCGACGCCGACCTCGCCGGGGCGCTCGCCGCCGTCCGGGCCCGCTCCTCCCTGGACGACCTGGACGGCTGGCTGCCCGGTGCCCCCACCGCCCACCTGCGCAGCGGCGCGGAGATGGCGCGTCTGCACCACCGGCACCCGCAGGCCGTGCAGACGGCGGCCGCGCTGGGCAAGGAGTGCGCGTTCGACCTGGACCTCATCGCCCCTGAGCTGCCGCCCTACGACGTCCCGGACGGTCACGACGAGACGTCCTGGCTGCGCGAGCTCGCCTACCGGGGTGCGACCCGGCGGTACGGACCGCGGGAGGGAAGCACGAAGGCCTGGAAGCAGATCGACTACGAGCTGGACATCATCATCCGCCTGGGCTTCCCCGGGTACTTCCTCGTGGTCTACGACATCGTGGAGTTCTGCCGTACCCACGGGATCCTCGCGCAGGGGCGGGGCAGCGCCGCGAACTCCGCGGTCTGCTACGCCCTGGGAATCACCGCGGTGGACGCGGTGAAGCACGGCCTGCTGTTCGAGCGGTTCCTCGCCGAGGCGCGCAACGGGCCACCGGACATCGACGTCGACATCGAGTCGGTGCGCCGCGAGGAGGTGATCCAGCACGTCTACGAGAAGTTCGGGCGCACGCACGCGGCCCAGGTCGCGAACGTCATCTCCTACCGGCCACGCTCCGCGGTGCGCGACGCCGCACGCGCGCTCGGCCACGACGTCGGGCAGCAGGACGCGTGGTCCAAGTCCATCGAGCGCTGGGGATCGCTCAAGCCCCAGGCGGCCCCGACGGCGTCGGCCGAGCCGCGGAACAAGACCGCCGCCAAGGACGCCCAGGTCGCAGCGCTGTGGGGACCGCGGGAAGTACGGCCGCACGTCGACCATGCCGGGCCCGTCGCGAGCCCTGGCGTCTTCGTCGACGTGCTCTCGGAGGAGGCGCGGGCGTCGGGAGAGCCCCGGCCGGACCCGACCCGCGCCGACGACGCCCACGACGTCGTGCCGTTCCGCACGCCGCCGTCGGCCGCCGAGGAGGGGGAGATCCCCGACGACGTGCTCGACCTGGCCGACCGGATGCTCCGCCTGCCCCGCCACCTGGGCATCCACTCGGGCGGCATGGTGATGTGCGACCGCCCGGTGATCGAGGTCTGCCCCGTGGAGTGGGCCCGCATGGAGGGCCGCACGGTGCTGCAGTGGGACAAGGAGGACTGCGCGGACGCCGGGCTGGTGAAGTTCGACCTGCTGGGTCTTGGCATGCTGACCGCCATCCGGTACGCGTTCGAGTTCATCGAGGAGCACACCGGGGAACGGTTCGAGCTGCACGACCTGCCGCAGGACGACCCGCTCGTGTACGACCTGCTGTGCGCCGCCGACACGGTGGGCGTGTTCCAGGTGGAGTCGCGCGCCCAGATGGCGACGCTCCCGCGCCTGCAGCCGCGAGACTTCTACAGCATCGTCGTGGAGGTCGCGCTCATCCGGCCCGGCCCCATCCAGGGCGGCTCCGTGCACCCGTACATCGAGCGGGCCCGCGGGCGCGAGAAGGTGAAGTACCTGCACCCCCTGCTGGAGAAGTCCCTTGGCCGCACCCTTGGCGTGCCGCTGTTCCAGGAACAGCTCATGCAGATGGCGATCGACGTCGCGGGGTTCACGCCCAAGGAGTCCGACCAGCTGCGGCGCGCCATGGGGTCCAAGCGGTCGCAGGAGCGCATGGAGGCGCTGCGCGAACGGCTCTACGCGGGGATGACCGAGAACAAGATCCCGCCCGGCGTGCAGGAGGAGATCTTCGAGAAGCTCAGAGCCTTCGCCGACTTCGGCTTCCCCGAGTCGCACGCCTACTCCTTCGCGTACCTCGTGTATGCGAGCTCGTGGCTCAAGGTGCACCACCCGGCCGCGTTCTACGCCGGGCTGCTCGCGGCCCAGCCCATGGGGTTCTACTCGCCGCAGTCCCTGGCCGCCGACGCCCGCCGGCACGGCGTCCGCGTGCTGCGGCCCTCGGTCACGCAGTCGCGGGTGCTCTCGTCGGTCGAGCGGATCGACGAGCAGCTCGCGGTCCGCCTGGGGCTGGAGTCCGTGCGGGGCACCGGCAAGGACAAGGCGGAGGAGATCGTGGCGGCGCGGGTCTCGACAGGCTCGACCACCGAAGGTTCGGCCGCCGGTTTCCGGGACCTGCGGGACCTCGTGCGCCGCGTCGAGCTGTCGACGGCGCAGCTCGAGGCGCTCGCGACGGGCGGGGCGCTGGAGCCGCTCGGCATCGATCGGCGAGAAGGCCTGTGGGCCGCGGGTGCGCTCGGCCAGGAAGGGCCGACGACGCTGCCCGGCGTCAGCGTCGGCGTCGACGCCCCGATGCTGCCGGGGATGAGCGAGGTCGAGCTGGCGCAGGCCGACGCGTGGGCCACCGGCGTCACGCCTGATTCGTACCCGACGCAGCACGTGCGGCCGGGGCTGGTGGCGGCGGGCGTGCTGACCGTGGCGGAGGCGCTGACGACCGAGCCGGGGCGCCGGATCGCCGTCGGCGGGGTGGTGACGCACCGGCAGCGGCCGGGCACGGCCGGGGGAGTGACCTTCCTGTCCCTGGAGGACGAGACGGGGCTGCTCAACGTGATCTGCAGCGTGGGGCTGTGGCAGCGGTTCCGCCGAGTCGCGCGGTCGGCGCAGGCCATGGTGGTGCGCGGCCGGATCGAGGCGGCCGACGGCGCCGTGAACCTCGTGGCGGAGCACCTCGCGACGCTGTCGCTGACGGTCCCGGCGCGGTCGAGGGACTTCCAGTAGGTGCGTCAGTCCCGGTTGCGCACCAGGCCGCGGGTGATCGCGGTGACGATCGTGCCGCCCACGAGCGTGCCGACCAGCACGAGCACCGCCCCGACCGCCCAGAGCCCGGAGTCGTCGGTCGACGAGGCCTGGATCGTCCAGGCCGCGGTGAAGGGCAGGCTGACCCCGAGCACCGCGAGCCACGCCGGGAGCAGCAGGGCGCCGATCACCACCAGGGCGACGAGCACGATGACGCACGCGATCACCTGGGGCGCCTCGTAGGGTCCGGTGACGGCTCCGGTAGCGGGGTCGACCTCACGGGTCGTGTCCCGGCCGAGGGTCCACCAGGCGGCTGTCGTGAGCGCGACGATGATGAACGTGACGAGAGCGGTGAAGGACTTGTTGCGCATGATGGCCCCAATTGTGCCCTCTCGCGTGGTCACCGCCTCCGGTCCAGCTCCCCGGGCAGCGCCGCGAACGTTCGCTCGTGGGCCGACCGGGCCTGGCCGGTCATGTATCCGGTGACGGGCCACGGGGCGGTGACCTCGGTCGTCTCCGTGAGCAGGGCGCCGCCCGTGACCGGCGTAGCCCGGGTGACCGTCACCAGCGTGCAGCCGGGTGCGGCACGCACGGAGGTGCGCATGGCGTCGTCCGCCGTGCGCACCACGCGGGCCGGGAACCGGATCGGGTACCGCACCGGCCCAAGTCGCGGCCGTTCGACGACGCGCCAGTCCTGCCAGGAGCCGTCGGGGCCGAGCCCGCTCGCGACCACCTCCGCGGACACCAGGTAGGGGTGCAGACGGCGATGGCGGGTGATGTCCACCAGGAAGTCGATCGCCGCGCGCGGGCCGACGGGGACGGACGTGGTGAGCTCGAACCTGCGGAGGGCCACAGTCAGCCCAGGTACAGCAGGCCGGTGTTGAGCGCCCACAGCGCGGCCGCCCCCGCGCCGACGAGCAGCGCGGAGACCACGTAGAACCAGATCCGCATGCGGAATCCGACGATGCGCAGGAGCACGGCCAGCCCGAACGCGGCGACGGCCAGTGCCGGCGCGGCGAGCGGGTCACCCGCCTGGGCGTCCTGGACGACGAGCGCGTACACGGCGCCCAGCAGCAGCAGCCGGGGCACCCAGCGCAGCAGGGCCCCGAGCAGGCGCAGCGGCCAGGGCTTCTTACGGGGCGGAGCGGGTGTGGCGACGGGAGGTGTCGGCTGCCCGCCCTTCCGCACGCTGGGCTGCACGGCCTTTCGGGCGTTCGGCTGCACACCCGGCCGGATGCCGGGCTGCATGCTCGGCGGCCGGCTCGCGGGCGCCTGCTGGACGGGCGGTGCCTGCACGGTCGGCATCGGGCGGGTGGCGTGCGCGGACGGCGCCGGCCCCGCCTGCTTGGGGGCCGGGCCCAGGTGCTTGACCGGGCTCTTGCGCGGCTCGAACGACTGCGGCGCCGGGGCCAGCTTGCGGACCACCTGGGTCGCCGCCGCGGACAGCGGCGCGACCGGTGCGGGGAGGACCGACGGCGGCACGGAGTCCGGCCTGCTGCTGACCGAGGCCGGCTCGCTCGCCGGAGCGGGCTCGGGACTGCGGAACGCACGCCAGCCACGCAGCGTGTCCGCGTGGCCATCAGGGGGCGAGGCGACCCGCCAGCGCATCGCCTGCCAGATCCAGTCCTTGATCTCGGCCGGGGTGCGGCCGTCGGCGACGTGCGCACCGATCTCCGCGACGTGGTCGGCGACGACCTGCTCGGCGGCGCCGTCGAAACCGTCCGCGTGCACCTCGGCCAGGACGCTCATCAGCGCGCGGTCGTACACGAGGGCGTGCCAGGGCTCCGGGGCGCGCGTGTTGGGCGTCGCCTCGTCCGACAGGTCGACGAGCCGGGGGAACAGCTTGGTGTGACCCCGGCCGGGCAGCACGTCGGTCAGCGGGAGCGCGGCCACCTCCGCGGCGGTCACGCCGTCGCTGAGCAGCTGCGAGGTGAGCATCAGCGTGGGGTCGGGCGTCGTGCTCGCGAGGCGGGCGCGCACCACGCTGGCGATGTTCTCCAGCGGTGGACGGTGGTTCGGCTGGTAGCGCGTCATGGCGAGGACCAGCGACTCGAGGTGCCTGTCGATGGTCGGCGGCTCCGGCGGGGCGCCGTCGCCGGAGGCTCGTCCGGCCGGCAGCTCGTCCACGAGGTCGGTGGCCAGCAGGTCCCGGCCCAGGAAGTTCAGGTCCAGCGGCAGCATGCCCGTGCTCGCGTACACGAGCAGCAGCCCCAGGCTGTACACGTCCGACCGCGGGTGCACCCGGCGCCCGAACAGCTCAGGCGCCATGTAGGACACGGTTCCGGCGGGCTGCGTCGACGTCGCGGCGTCGAACACCTTGGCGATGCCCAGGTCGATGAGCACCGCGCGGTCGCCGTCGACCATGATGTTGGCCGGCTTGAGGTCGCGGTGCAGGCAGCGCTCCTCCTGCAGCACGAGGAGTGCGTCGACCAGCTGCTTGGCCAGGCTCAGCGCCTCGGGTCCCGACAACGGGCCCTCTTCGCGCACCCGGTCCCGCAGCGTCGTGCCGGGCACGAGCTCCATCGCGAACCACGGCTGGTCCGCGTCCAGGCCGGCCTCCACGAAGCGCGGGAAGCCGCGACCGTCCAGACGTTCGAGGAGGTCGGCCTCCTGGGCGAAGCGTTCGCGCGCGTCGTCGGGCAGGCCGGTGAGGACCTTGAGGGCGACCTCGGCGCCGTCGTCGTCCAGCGCCCGGTAGACGTGCGCGAAGCCGCCGTGACCCAACGACTCCGCGAGGGTGTACCGGCCCAGCCGCTCGCCGCTGGCCGGGATGCGCCGGATGCGCCGGACGGGGAGGCCGGCGGCAAGGGGGGCGGGCGCCGCCTCGGGCTCTGGAACCGGTACCGCTTCAGGCTCTGGAGCCGACAGCACCTCGGGTTCCGGGTCCGGCACGGGAGCTGTCTCGGAGGCTGGTGCTGGGGCTGGGGTCGCCGCGGCTGCGGGCTCAGGATCGGGCAACGGGACCGGACCGGGGCCGACGGCCGCAGGCGCGACCTCGCCGACGCCTGGCGCTGGTGACGTCATACCGGCAACTTACCAGCGGGGTCGTGCCGGTCCCAGAAAAGTCCCAGGTCGGCCAACCCTCAACCGGCACTTGAACCTCGACCTCTACCTGAACTTGAACCTTGAGGCCCGGGCGATCAGTCGTGTCACACCCCCTGCTTCCGGTACCACGCGATCTTTTCCCGCAGCCGTTCCTGCTGCCGCCGCAGGCCGTCGATCGACTCCTGCACCCGCCGGTCGTGCTCCTCGAGCAGCGCGACCCGGGCGGCCAGCGTCGCCTCGTCGAGCGACAGCTCCGCGTACCGCTTGAGGTCGGCGATCGGCATGCCGGTGTCGCGCAGGCAGTGCACGAGGTCCAGCCAGCCCAGATCGTCCTCGGTGTAGGCGCGGTGCCCGCCCGAGGTGCGCGCGATAGGACGCAGGATGCCCTCGCGCTCGTAGTACCGCAGCGTGTCGATGCTGAACCCGGAGACCTCGGCGGCCTGCGCGGGCGAATAGGTGGTCATGGTCCGATCCTGCCCTTGACCTGGAGCGCGCTCCAGGGGTTTCGCTCGTCCCATGACCACATCGCAGACCACCACCCAGCGCGACACCACCCACGACACCCCGCCCGCCGAGCGCCTCGTCCTCGGCGCCATGGTGTTCGGCACCGCGGTCGACGAGGCGACGTCGTTCGCCGTCCTCGACCGGTTCGTCGACGCCGGCGGGCGGTGGATCGACACCGCCGACTGCTACGCCTTCTGGGCCAGCGAGTCCGGCTACGGCGGGCAGAGCGAGGAGCTGCTGGGCCGCTGGTTCGCCGCCCGGCCCGGCGTCCGCGACCGCATCCTGCTCGCCACCAAGTTCGGTGCCGAGCCGCGCGACGCCGCCGACTGGCCCGCCTCCCGCACCGGCCTCTCCGCCGCTGCGATCCGCGAACAGATCACCGGCAGCCTGCGCCGCCTGCGCACCGACCACGTCGACCTCGCCTGGGGGCACATGGAGGACCGCTCGGTCCCGGTCGAGGAGACCGCCGACGCCTGCGCGGCCCTCGTGTCCGACGGCGTCACGGCCGGCATCGGCCTCTCCAACCACCCGGCGTGGCGCGTCGAGCGGGCCCGCCGGCACGCCGTCGGGCAGGGGAAGGAACCGTTCAGTGCGGTGCAGCACGCCTACAGCTACCTCCAGCCCCGGCCCGGCGCGCGCACGGGAAACCACCGCTTCGGCTGGCTCGACGACGAGCTGGTGGACCTGGCCGCCGTCGAGAACCTGGACGTATGGGCATACACGCCGCTGCTGTCCGGGGCCTACGACAACCCGGCCAAGCCGATCCCCGAGATCTTCGACCACCCGGGCACCACCGAGCGGCTCGCCGTGCTGGATGACGTCGCGGTCCAGGTCGGCGCGACGCGCGGCCAGGTGGTGCTCGCCTGGCTCGCGGCCCGCGGGATCCGGCCGATGCTCGGCGGCAGCAAGGTGCACCAGCTCGACGCCGCCGTCGCCGCCATGACGCTGGAGCTGCCGGCCGAGCTGCTGGAGCGGCTGAGTGCGGTGGACGTCACCCCGCCCACGGCCTGAGCACCGATCCACGAGCTGCTGACCAGGCACAATGGCGTTGTGCACGGTGATTCCCGCTGCCTGTGCCCGACGGGTGATCGACGGCGTCCCGGCAGGATATGACCCGGCCGGGACGGCGCAGGCGGTACGAGACGCCGCGGAGCTACACGGCTGAGGCCCACCCGGCCGGGTCGTGCTCGCCGGGGATCGCCAGGATGCCCTGCCACAGCACGAGGATCTCGAACCATCGTGCCTCGGCGGGGCTCAAGGGCCGCACCGACTCGTACCCGGCGCGCAGTGCCTGCCGTACCTCGCGCGACGTCGGCGGCCAGTCGGTGAACAGTGTGCTGAGGTAGACGCTGGCCTTGGCCAGGTCGTGCACGGGGTGCTCGACCACGACCTCGTCGAAGTCGAGCACCCCGACGACCGCCGAGTCCCGGGTCAGGATGTTGGCGGCCCGGAAGTCGTTGTGCACCCGCTGAGGTTCGCCGTCGAGCTCCGGGGCTCCGGGCAGCAGGTCCCGGAGCCGCCGGGACGCCTCCGGCGCGAGCCCTCGGTCGCCGCTCGCGAGCCAGTCGCCGATCTCCTGGGAGAGCCGGGCGCCTTGTGGCGCCGTCGCGTCGCCTGCCTCGAGTGATCCCAGCGCGAGGTGCAGCTCCGCGAGGCAGGCCCCCGCCGACAGCACCGCCGCGTGGTCCGTCACGTCCAGCCAGTCTCCCGACAGCTCCGGCAGCACGGTGACGGACAGCTCGCCCGAGGGCCCGTCCAGGACCACGCGGTCGAGCCCGTCCGTCGTCGCGAGCGGCGCGGCCACCGGGATGCCTCGGTCGGCGAGCCCGCGCAGCAGCCGGGTGGAGGCGTCGAGGCTCGGGAAGCGTTCACGCGCCCGCGACCACTTGACCACCAGGTCGCCGCGGTCGCTCCGTGCCCAGACGATCGCGTTCTGGTCGCTGATCACCATGCGTGGGCACGCGTCGACGGTGATGGCCCAGGTCGCGTCGAGCGCCTTCGAGACCCAGCCGCGGACGGCGGCGAGGTCGTCGAATCCGAACCGTTCCCTGAGCGCGGTCTCCGGGTCCACCGGTTCCCACAGCATGGACAGTCCGAGCGGCAGCATCCCCGAACCGTAGCGCGGCCGGCCGGTCAGGACAGGTCGATCGCCACCGGCTCGAACGGGGTGCCCACCGGGTAGTTGCCGCCCCAGAGCTTCGCGCCGTCGTCCGTGAGCTCGACCTGGCGCCAGGTGAACCGCGCGCCGTCGTCGGACCGCTCGGGGGATCCGGCCAGGCGGAAGGCGACCGTGCGCACGTCCGACTCGCGGTCCCGGATGGACATGTTCCAGTCGGGGCCGCCGTCGGCGGGCGCGGTGACCTCGATGTCGGCGATCTCGCCGACGAACGAACCGAAGTGCCCGATGAAGACGACGGATCCGGTGAACGCGAACAGCGTGGCGTCGGGGGAGGGAGCCGGGCCGCGCTCCGGGTCGAGCGGGAAGTGGAACGAGGCGCCGCTGCCGCCCACGGCGTCGTCCTGCACGATGCGGCCGCCCGGCGCCCCCATCACGTACATCAGCAGGCTTGCCTTGATCTCCCAGTCCAGATGAGCCACCTGAGAACGGTACCCCCGCGGGGCGAATCGTGATGCTTTGCACCCGGTGCTGATCTCCGCGCGTTCACGTGGGCGTCGCCCGGCTGACGGCGTGGCGCCACGCCGCGGCCACGGGACGTGGCCAGGCTCGGGCGCATGAAGACCACCACGACAGCACTCGCCGTGACCCTCGCGGGCACACTGGCCCTGGGTGCCGCGCCGGCGTCGGCCCTGCCCGACGGGCATCACCGGTCGTTCGACCTCCAGGCCCACCGCGGCGGCGTCGCGCTCACCGTCGAGAACACGCTCCCGGCCTTCGACAACGCGCTCGCGCTCGGCGTCAGCACGCTCGAGCTCGACGTGCAGATCACGCAGGACGGGTACGCCGTCGTGACTCACGACCGCGACCCGAACCCGGCCAAGTGCGTCGACACCGAGCCGGCGTTCCCCGGCGACCCCGAGTTCCCGTACGTGCCCGACACGACGTACATCAAGGACCTCACGCTCGCGCAGGTGCGCACCATCGACTGCGGATCGCTGCGCCAGCCGCAGTTCCCCGGTCAGGAGCTGCACCCGGGCGAGCGCATGCCGCTGCTGTCCGAGGTGCTGAGCCTGGTCAACCGCCACCGCGCGCGCCAGGTCACCCTCAACATCGAGACCAAGGTCGAGGCCGGTGCCCCCGAGCAGACGGCGCCCCGCGAGCAGTTCGTGCAGGTCGTGGCCCGGGAGGTCCGCGCGGCCGGGCTCGTGGACCAGGTGACGGTCCAGAGCTTCGACTGGGGCTCGCTGATGCGGATGAGCGAGGTGGAGCCCCGCTTCCCGCTCGTGGCGCTGACGAACGGGCAGCAGTTCCTGCAGGTCGGCCAGGAGGGCGCCTCGCCGTGGCTCGGCGGGCTGGACATCGACGACTTCCCCGGTTCGATCCAGGAGAAGTTCGTCGCCGCCTCCGCCTCGTTCGGCGCCGCCGCCGTCTCGCCCGTGCACGGCGACCCCCAGGGCGGCGGTGTGAACGACCCGGGCTACGTCCCCTTCACCACGCCGGAGCTCGTCGCCGCCGCGCACGACGCCGGTCTGGCAGTGATCCCGTGGACCGTCGACGACCGCGCCACCATCGAGTCGCTGATGGACATCGGCGTGGACGGGCTCATCACCGACCGCCCGGACCTCCTCCGCGAGATCATGGCGGAGCGTCACCTGAAGCTCCCGAAGCGCTACTGACCGCTGGGGATGGGCGGGCGCTCGCGAGCACGGCGGTCTACCCAGCCATTGCGCCCGAAAGCAGGCCGTCTTCAGGCGCAATGGCTGGGTAGGCGGCAGGCGGTAGGCGGCAGGCAGTGCACCGGCCTGGTCAGCCCGTGGCGGCGTCCTTCGCGTCCCCTGCCGGGTCCGGCGCTGCCCGACGGCGCTCCCTGCGCCCGCGGACCAGCTCCGTCGCCAGGGCGTCGAGCGGCTGGGCGAACGTGTCCTCGAAGCGGGCGAGCCAGGCCTGGGCGGCGGCGGTCCCGGCGTCGTCCACGGCGTAGAGGCGGCGCGTGCCCTCTGCGCGCACCTGCACCAGGCCGGCCTCGCGCAGGACCCTGAGGTGCTGCGAGACCGCCGGCTGGGTGATGGGCACGCGGGCCTGCAGAGCGGTGACCAGGGCACCGGCCGGCTGTTCGCCCGGGACCAGGAGCTCCAGCAGCCGACGCCGCACGGGGTCGCCGAGCGCCTCGAAC
Organism: Promicromonospora sp. NPDC023987; assembly: GCF_040639055.1. Classification (NCBI taxonomy): domain Bacteria; kingdom Bacillati; phylum Actinomycetota; class Actinomycetes; order Micrococcales; family Promicromonosporaceae; genus Promicromonospora; species Promicromonospora sp. NPDC023987. The sequence continues at coordinate 52,997 of NZ_JBEZZF010000034.1, forward strand.
ACGCCGGCCCGCGCGGAGTCGGGCGCGGCGGCCGGCACTCAGGACTCCGGCTGCGTGGTGTAGAAGGCCAGCGTGCGTTCGCCGGCGGCGCGGGCCTGGTCGGCGTCCTCACCGGAGGCGATGGCGGCTTCGGCCCAGCCGGCGCTGGCCAGCCGGACGAACTCGACCCCGACGGGGGAGAGGGTCCACTCCTGGAACTCGGCGGCGTCGTTGTCGGAGCCGGTGGCGAGGTGCAGGCCCAGCCCGACGAGCGCGAGGTCCCAGCCGACGCCGACGGCGCCCGGGCCGTACTGCGCCGCGAAGTCCGGGTCCACGGGGGACTCGTGCACCAGCTCGAGGGTGGTGCCGCCGTCGGCCGGGGTGAGCGAGACGGTGAGCCAGGAGACGTTGTCGCCGAACTCCCACGTGACCGCGAAGTCGTCGGGCGCGGCGCAGCGCTCGACGACGCCGCCCGCGTTGCCCTCGAGCTGGTACCGCCCGCCGACCGCCAGGTTGCCGCTGACGGGCAGGAACCAGCGGGGGAGGCGGTCGGCCGAGGTGAGGGCGTCCCAGAGATCGGTGCGCTCGGCGGCGTAGGTCCGGCGTGCGACGGCGACCTTGGTCGGGACGCCGTCCCGGCTGCTGTCCCGGACCTCCCGGGTCAGGAGTCCGGCGGTGGTGACGGGATCGATCGTGCTGGTCATGGTGACTCCTTCTATAAGTGGAAACTTATGTTATGCCACAGGAGGCCCACGTTGGCAAGCGGACGGCGAATAAAAGTGTGCCAAGCGCACCGCTCGCGGGCCGGTGTCAGTGAGTCGGAGTACGTTCCCGACAATGGCCCAGATCGCCGTGCTCCCCGCGACCGCCGAACGGTTCGGCGACATCGCCCGCGTCCTGAACCCGAACGGGCGCGAGCAGGCGTGCTGGTGCATGCACTGGCGTGCGCCCGCCAAGGAGGACGTCACGACGCGCGCCGGCCGCCTGCGCCAGCTGACCGAGCGGGAGCCGGCGCCCGGGATGCTCGCCTACCTCGGCGGGGAGCCGGAGGTGGCGGGCTGGCTCGGGTTTTCGCGCCGGTCGGCCGCCCGCTCGCTGCAGCGGTCAAGGGTGCTGCCGGTCGGTGAGCCGGAGACGTGGCCAACCACCTGGGTGTTCATGTGCGTGACGGTGCGCGCGGGCTTTCGCAGGCAGGGTGTAGCCCAGGCGCTGCTCGACGCCGGGGTCGGTTACGCCGCGGCCCAGGGGGCGACGACGCTCGACGCGTTTCCCGTCGAGCCGGAGCCCGGCCGCAGGATCCCCGTGAGCGCGGCGTTCGTCGGCACCGTCGGCATGTTCGAACGTGCCGGCTTCGACCGGTTGGCGCCCACGGACGCCACGAGCGGGCGCCTGACCCGCTGGCACCTGCGGCGCGAGGTGACGCCGGCCTGACCGCTGCCGGCCGGGCTACTCCTCGACCGGTACGACGACACACAGCTCGAACGTGTCCCGGCCGCGCCGGAGGAGGTAGCGCACGCGCTCCGCCGTCGCCTCCGCCGCGTTCTCGTCCTTGTAGCTCCAGCGCACGTCGACCCACAGCAGCGCGTCGCCGACCTGCTCGACGGCGCGCACCTCGGGCACCGCGGCGACCAGCCCCTGCTCGCGGTACGCGGCGAGCATGGAGCCGAGGGCGTCGCGTGCCGCCTCGGCGTCGGGCACGACGAGGGACCGTTCGGCCTCCACCACCACCGACGGGTAGGCGAGGCCGTCCGTCACGGTCTCCAGGTCGCCCGAGCCGAGCGCGACGCCGTAGCCGACGAGGAAGGCGAGCAGGTCGTCCTGGTCATACGGAGTGCTGGACATCCCCTCACGGTAGGCCCACACCTCGTTGAGTGCTGGATATTTGTCGGTCGGCTCGGCCGAACCCAACAAATACCAAGCACTCAACGACGGGCGTGGGTGAGGGCCTGGGTCAGGTCTCTCCAGAGGTCTTCCACGTCCTCCAGGCCTACCGACAGACGCACCAGGTCGGGCGAGATGCCGGCGTCCTTGCGGGCGACCTCGTCCATGATCCGGTGGGTCAGCGAGGCGGGATGCTGGATGAGGCTGTCGACGCTGCCGAGGCTCACCGCCGGGGTGATCAGCCGCACGGCGGAGACCAGGGCCACCGGGTCCACCGAGGTCTCGAACGAGACCATGGCGCCGCCCAGGCGCGGGTAGTGCACCTCCGTCACGTGGGGGTGCTCCGCCAGCCTGCGCGCCAGCTCCGCCGCCGTGGCCGACGCCGCCCGGACCCGCACCGGGAGCGTCGCCAACCCGCGGAGGAGCTCGTAGCCGGCGATCGGGTGCAGCATGCCGCCGGTGACGAACCGGACCTGCCGCAGCGACCGGGCGAATTCCTCGGAGCACGCGATGACGCCGCCCATCACGTCGCCGTGCCCGCCCAGGTACTTCGTGGCGCTGTGCAGCACCATGGACGCCCCCAGGGTCAGCGGGCGCTGCAGCACGGGCGTCGCGAACGTGTTGTCGACCAGGACAGGTACGGGCGCGCAGGCCTCGGTCAGTGCGCGCAGGTCCACCTCGGTGAGGGTGGGGTTCGCCGGGCTCTCGACGACCACCAGCCCGGTCCTGTCCGTGATGGCCGACGCCGCCTCCTCGGGCGAGACCCACGTCACCGAGGTGCCGAGCAGTCCCGAGTCGAGCAGGTGGTCGGTGGTGCCGTACAGGGGCCGCACGCCGATGATCTCCGGCTTGCCCGCCGCGACCTGGGCCAGCAGGCAGGCCGACAGGGCGGCCATGCCGCTCGCGAACGCGACGGCGGCCTGGGCGCCCTCCAGCTCGGCGAGGGCGGCCTCGAACCGGCGCACCGTCGGGTTGGCGACGCGGCCGTACACGGGCGGGCCGCCGTCGTCGTTCCCCTCGGCGAAGTCGTCCAGCCGCGCGGCCTCGGCGACGACGTCGTGCGAGGGATAGGTGGTGGACAGGTCGATCGGCGGGGCGTGGAGTCCCAGGGCGGCCAGATCGTCCTTTCCGGCATGGACGGCGCGGGTGTTCCAGGAGTGCGTGGTCCCTGAGTGCGTGGTCCCTGTATGCGTGGTCATGGGGGACTATCGGCACTCACCGCGGTCGATCGACGCCGAGCATGCTAGAAATTCGGAGTATGGCCCAGAACGTGATCCTGGATTCGGTCGACCGTGCGCTCATCGACGAGCTGCAGAAGGACGGCCGGCTCGCCAACAAGGTGCTCGCCCAGCGGGTCGGCGTCGCGCCGTCGACCTGTCTGGCCCGTACCCAGCGGCTGCAGAACGCCGGGGTGATCCGCGGGTACCGCGCCGAGATCGACCCGGCCGCCGTCGGCCGCGGGTTGCAGGCCATGCTGATGGTGCGGCTCACCACCCACTCCCGGCCGCTGCTGGGCCCCTTCGTCGAGTGGGTACGGCGGCTCCCGCAGACGCGCGCCGTCCACCACGTCTCCGGCCCCGACGACTTCCTGATCCATGTGGCCTGCGGTGACACCGATGAGCTGCAGCGCCTGGTCCTCGACCTCACGGCCCGTGGCGAGGTCGGCCGTGTGCAGACCGACCTGGTGTTCTCCTCCTGGACGTGCGGCCCGGTCACCCCGGCGGGCTGACCGGGCCGGCCCGTCAGAAGGCCTGCGCCAGCAGGTCGGCGAACAGCGCGTCCGCGTCGGCGTCCAGGCCACGGGCAGTGAACCAGGTGCACACCGTGCGGCAGTCCCGCAGCAGCACGTCGCTCGCGAACGGGTTGGACGCCAGGTCCACGACCTGCGGCAGGTCGATGATGACCAGCCGCTCGCCGTCGGCCAGGATGTTGTACGGCGACAGGTCGCCGTGTGCGAGGCCGAGCCGGGCCAGCACGGTCATGCCGCGCGTCAGCTGGTCCCAGTACGACTCCAGCAGGTCGTCCGAGGGGCGTTCCCGCGTGAGTCGCGGTGCCGCGACGGCCTGGGTGCGGCCGGCGTCGTCGGTCACCTCGGTGCCCACGAACTCCATGAGCAGCTCCGTGCCGTCGATCTGCACGGGGTAGGGCACCGGGGCGCCCGCCGACCAGAGGTCCCGCAGGGCGACGAACTCTGCGTCGGCCCACTGGGTGGCCGAGACCGCGCGGCCCCACGCGGACTTGCGGTCCTCCATGGCGCGCTGGTCGCGCGTCCGGCGGACCTGGCGGCCCTCGGTGTACTCGGTGCCGCGGTGGAACTGGCCGTGCTCCAGGCTGCGGTACCGCTTGGCCACCAGGAGGCAGCGTTCGGCCTCGCCGGGTTCGCCTGTCTCGGCGCCGAGCGGGACGGCACGCTCCACCAGGAAGGCGTCCGCCTCCTTGCCGGTCTTGAGGATGCCGAGCTCGGTGTCGAGAGCGGCGTCGCGGGTGACCAGCCACTCGGGCTGGGGGTCGGGTCCACGCTGCCCCTTGGCGACGGATCGCCAGGTGGACCAGCGCTGCCCGGGGCCCGGCTGGGTGGGATCCGGCTGGGCCGGGTTGACGTCGTAGGCGTCACCGCGACCGCCGTCGGCTCCGGTCGGTTCGGCCCCGAGCGTGCTCGGGTGCGGGCCTTCCAGGTCCGCGCGGCTGACGCGCCGGGCTGGCCGGGCGGCCCGGGCGGCCCGGCGCTCGGCCGCGGTGGGCTGCGGCTCGGGCGCCGAGGGGTCGGCCCAGGGCTCGGCCTCGGCTGGTCGTTCCTCGAGAGCCCAGGCCTTGGGCGCTCGCTCCGGGGCCGATCGGACGTCGGGCTTGCCGGCCCTGTTCGCGGCGCGGATCAGAGCGGACTTCGGTGCTTCGGGAAAACGGGGCAAGACAGTGCTCCTTGATGCCGGAGCACAGCCGGATCAGACCCGGGTGCTCCTGGTGACAGTGGCGTCTGCTGCCGCGAAGGCAGCCGCGCGAACGACGTCGTCCATGACCGCCTCCTTCCTGTCCGCACTCACCGAGTGCCTGTCCCCGAACCTGTCGAGCGGGGGAGCCTGCTACCTGTGTTGGCCGGTCATCGAGCGCCTCAGGAGCAGGCTCGGTGACCGTGCGACGAGCATGGCACGGCGGTGCGGCGGACCGCACGTGTTTTATCTGCGCCCATCCGTCGAGGTCGTGACTTTGCATCGAGGTCGGCACAGGCCTGTACCGACTGCAGACCGAGATCCGTCAGGATCGCCGCCCGCCCGCGTGGGGCCCGCGCTCGCACACCAGCGGTCGTCGGGGCGCCTGTCC